>JAKAAD010000005.1 GCA_021802305.1 bacterium | reverse complement strand
TGAGTTTCGATGTGGAAAACGCAAAGGAGGGGAAGGTAAACGTAGGGGTGGTTCCTTGATACAACAGAAAGGGGAAGAACGCGCGTTTTGCGCGATTTTTCCATGAGAGCATAATCAATGGAAATTTCTTGAAGTTCTGAAAATGATTGCACAGATTGTGGCCAGGAAGACTTCGCCTGCTTTGCAAGTGAAGGCGCATATTTTTCCAGCTCTTCCAAAAAAGTGTGCAGTTGAAAAACAAATATTCCAGAATTCCACAAGTAATTGCCCGACAATAAAAATTCTTGCGCCACTTTTAGTTCCGGTTTTTCGATGAATTGCTCTACCTCTCCTTGCGCATTGGCTTGAATATAACCATATCCCGTTTCAGGCCTCTGTGGATAAATGCCAAAAAGAACATGATGTCCTTGCGCAGCAATTGCTTCGCCTTCTCGCACTGCAGAAAGAAACGGCTCCAAGGGAGAGATCAAATGATCGGAAGAGCTCACCAAAAAGCATTCCTGCAAATCACATTGCAACACATCGAGAAAGTAGGCAACAGCAAAAGCAATCGCAGGCCCTGTACCTTTCTTTTCCGGTTCCACCAAAATTTGTTGCCCAAGTTGCGGATGGATACAGATGGCATCCGCCTTGACAAGCTGATAAAATTCTTGACTTGTTACTAAGAAGAGATCCTTAGGATCGCATAACTGCAAGCATCGCTGAATCGCCTTTTGCAGCAATGTATCTCCATCGCCAAAACGGAGAAATTGTTTAGGAAGATGCGCCTTCGACAAAGGCCAAAGCCGCGTACCTTGTCCTCCCGCTAGAATGATTCCCTTCAAACGCAACCCGTCCCTTTATCCATTTCAGTATATATTATAAAAAGTCAAACCATTATTACAATTTAAAATATACACAAATGAATTCAAAAATTGGGAATTTGGCAAGAAGCCGTCCAGCATGTGAATCAGGAGAAGCTGACATCCGTAGCCAAAATCCAATCTTTGAATGCACTTGTTGAAGTGGACCCCGAAAACTGGGCAGGTTAGTTCGTTTGCTTCTTGCTACTTAAACCGTTGCGCATGGAGACAAAAAATGACGAAAAAACCAAGAACCCCTAGAACAGCAGCCTTCAAGAAGAAGATCTCCCTGGAGACTATAAGGGAAGACAAGACCCTCCTCAGCCAGTTACTACTACAAAAACGACCAGTCAAGCTCTCGGAGATGCAGCTCATGCGCCGTGTTGACGAGATTTATACGGCACGCCCATTCTTGGGTTCGCGTAAAATTGCTTAGGAGATGAAAAGAGAAGGCTGCAATGTCAATCGCAAGCATATCCAGAGAATCATGCAGCTATTGGGGTTGGCTGGCAATCAGCTGGGCCTCAATACACCCAAACCGCATTCAGAGCACACCAAGTTCCTCCTACTTGCTGGGGAACGTAGTGCTTGTGGCGCCACTAGAGGCATGGAGCACCGATATCACGTATATCCGGCTGCCAAATGGATATGTGTATCTCGTTGCCGTCATCGATTAGTTCAGTCGCCTTGTACTATCCTATCGTCTTTCCAACAGCTTGGAGACGAACTTTTGCCTGGATGCCCTCGAAGATGCGATAGAAAGGCACGGAAGGCCCAAAATATTCAACACCGACCAGGGAGTGCAGTTCACCTCGAAAGAGTTCATGCAAGCGATTATTGGCTGGAATATTCGCTTCAGTATGGATGGTCGAGATCGCGCATTAGACAACGTGTTCGTGGAACGGCTATGGAGATCGGTGAAGTATGAGAACGTGTACCTGCAAGACTACAAGAACGTGCCAGAGGCAAGAGCTGATCTTGCCAGTTATTTTCAATATTACAACACCAAAAGACCTCATCAGGCATTGGGCTATAAGACTCTTTATGAGGTGCACTATGCAAAGTAAGCGCCAGGTCGCGCACCCGTGCGCATTGGGGTTCCCCCGTGCTCTCTCCTTTGGATACAAAGCTATCTTTAGCTCTGAGCAGAGAACAACAGTTATGCAAGCAATTCACTTGCAAAGAAATGAACGATTATGATAGGCTGCTCGAACAGCAGCCAGTTCATCATCGGAAGATGAAATGAAGAAACTGTGAAGCAAACTTTAGGATTTTTATGAATCTCTATCTCTTTATTCCACTACTATTTCTCCTCCAAGGTATCTATGGATACATTGGCAAACGATCTGCACACCAATTGCAAGGAGAACATGACTATTTCCTCGCGGGCAAAAGCATTTCCTTTTTCCCTCTTATGATGACATTTCTGGCAACGCAAGTAGGCGGCGGTGTCATTTTGGGTTCTGCCGACGCTGCCTATCAATATGGATGGTGGGTTCTTTTGTACCCTTTGGGGATTTGTCTGGGATTGATTGCATTGGGATTGGGTTTTGGACGAAAGCTCAGTAGCTTCAAAGTCTCTACCGTTGCACAAATTTTGGAGATCGTCTATGGCTCCCCATTTCTCAAAAAAATCGCCTCTCTCTTATCGATCATTTCTTTATTTATGATCTTGGCTGCACAATTTATAGCTTCTCACAAATTTCTCATCTCTGTTGGACTGACCAATCCCTTTGTCTTTACCTTCTTTTGGGCAATAGTCATTCTCTATACAGCGCGGGGAGGATTGCGCGCAGTCATATCCACGGATATCGCTCAAGCGACACTTTTTTCCATTATCTTCTTTGTATGCTTTGGATTTCTGTTGTATCAAGGAACCACCCCTACGTTTACCTTCCCCTCCTTTGCGTTTTCCACATCGAAACTCACAGGATGGCTTTTGATGCCATGTCTTTACATGATCATCGAACAAGACATGGGTCAACGCTGCTTCGCAGGAAACTCGCCAAAAACAGTGTCAAAAGCCGCCATTGTGTCAGGGATAGCCACCTTGACTGTTTGTATTGTCCCTGTTGCATTTGGAATCGTAGCAAAGAACGCAGGTCTCATCATTCCTCCAGGAGGAAGTACGTTGATGACAGCCATCATTTACGCAACCAATCCATGGTTCACCGCATTGATTGGATGCGCTCTACTTGCTGCTATCATCTCCACAGCCACTTCTTTGATCAATGCGATCAGTTCCAACCTTGTGCAAGATTTCGATCTCTTCCGCAACAAACCCAACTTGCGCATCGCGCGGCTTATCACACTGGCTATTTCCATCGGCGCTTTTTGCATTGCTTTTTATGCCAATGATGTCGTGAATATCTTGATGCAAAGCTATGGACTCTTTGTGAGTGCTTTTTTCATCCCGATCGTCATTGCTCTATTCAAAAGGCGGGGCTACTTTCTAGCAGCCTTACTTTCTATACTTTCAGGGATGGGAGGTTTTATCCTTTTTCAAATCGTTTCCCTGCCCTTTCCTTCTGAAATCGTCAATATTGCCCTTTCACTTTTGGGATATGGCTGCGGAGAATGGATAACGCGTATTCAAAATAAGGAACGAAAACAGCTTGACTCGGTTACGTAATTCAGTTTATTAAAAAACTAATATGGAGGAAGAATGAAACCATCAAAACTCATACAACTTGCTGCTTTGGGCTTAGTTGCAAGCACAATGGGCGGATTAGAAGCCATTGGAGCCAACATAACAGAACAAATACAACTAGCAAAAAACAGCTGTGCAAATTCTTGTGACTCCTGTGGAAACAAACAAAGTTCTACTTGTACACCGCTTACGCAAAAAGAAGTGCAACCATTCTATGCTCAACTGGACGAAGCGCATAAAAAGATTTTTGATTCCATGGATTGCCAAAACCAACGACGTGCTTTAGAATTAGGAATGCAAACCAAAAATAAAAACGAAGCTGTCGATTCCGCAAAAACAGAGATGATGCAAAAAAGAGCAAACACTATGCAACCCTAGAGTCCTCTGCTATGAAAGCTCTCGCGATTGGGGCGATCGTAAGGCGCGCTGTATCCATGGCAATACAGCTCATTCTATGATCGTCCAACCCCCCGAGCTTTGACACAACCGAAAGCGCGAAAATTTATGTTACGGAACACTCATACCAGCATACGCGACCTTGGAATAGGCATTGGATTGCGCTCGGAACATTATCAAGAAATTTTGCAAACAGAGCCGATCATCGATTGGTTTGAAATTATCAGCGAAAATTTCATGGTCGAAGGTGGGAAACCCCTTGAAATGCTCGATGCGATTTTGGAAAAATACCCCGTCGTTCAACATGGGGTATCCCTAGCTATTGGAAGTCCAGATCCTCTCGATTTTACCTATCTGCGCAAACTAAAAACGCTCTCTCGTAGAACAAAAACCCCATGGCTTTCCGATCATCTCTCCTGGGGAAAACTCGAAGGGGCACACTTTCACGATCTCCTCCCCTTACCTTACACAAACGAGATGATCGATTACGTTGCTGAAAGAGCATCCATCGTTCAAGACTTTTTGGAAATCCCCTTTGCCCTCGAAAATCTCTCTTCTTATGTCTCCTACCAAATGGATCAAATGCCCGAATGGGAATTTTACACAGCTGTGATAGAAAAAGCAGGTATTTACATGATGCTCGACGTCAACAATATCTACGTTTCGAGCCGCAACCATAACTTTGACCCGCGAGAGTACTGCGCGCATATTCCTTGGAACAAAGTCCTTCAAATTCATATAGCCGGACATACAGATCAAGGCGACTATGTACTAGACACCCATGATCATCGCGTCTCTGATGCTGTATGGAACCTCTATGGCGAAGTGATTGCACAAACAGGCCCTGTTTCTACACTCTTAGAATGGGACCAACATTTTTTATCATTTGAAGACACCTGTAAAGAATCACTTCGTGCAAAAACCATCCGGGAATACTACGCAAATGTTTCTGCCAAAACAATTTGAAGAATCAAGCCTTGTGCAAGAAATGACTCCTCCATTCGGAGCGAGCGATCATTGTACGAGCACAAAGTGCAAGCAAAAACGAAACTCTTATAAGAAACACCCCTCAGCAGAAAACCAATTCTCCAAGTTGTTTCACCATCATCCTATCCCACATATTGTCTCACTTCAAAAGTGGTTCGCTTCCATGATGATGACGCCGAGCAACGATATAAAAACATGGGAAAAAAATGCAGTAGCTGCGCAAACGTTTATCGCTCCTCATCCACGCCTCTCGCCAATTATGCGCATGGAAATCTATCGAAATCAATATTGGCACCGCCTTCTCAACATCCTACAAGAAAACTTCCCGACACTTACCCGCTTGTTTGGCTATGGGGATTTCAATCATTGCATCGCTATTCCCTACCTCACGCAATGTCCTTCTCAAGATCCTTCTTTAGGGCAACTCGGGAAAACGCTTCCTCACTGGTTAGAAAAAAATTACTTCGGGTTGGATCAACCTCTTGTACGCCATGCAGCGCATCTCGATTGGGCTTTTCTAGAACTCTTCACCGCACCTAATCCACAAAAATGCACGCCTAGACTTTCTCTTCTCTCAAAAAAGCTCGATCTTCAATCCCATGTTCGCCTGTTTACATTTCCTTTTGACCTCTTTTCCTTTCGCAAAGAACTTTTGCAGAAAAGCGTAGAACATTGGATACACGCAGATTTTCCTCCTCTTTGCAAAAAGCGCACCTATCATTTTGTGCTTTTTAGAAAAAAGAGCTTGCTGCACACAAAAGAAATTTCTGAAGGCGAATGGTTCTTTTTGCAAGCCATTGCACAAGGGAAACCCATAGAGAGAGCCTGCAGCAACCTAGAGAAAAGAGGAGGCAACGCTTTGAGAGAAGCTTTTTCTCATCTTCACGAATGGGTCGCAGGATGGATACGCAACAGGTGGCTACGTGAAAAGAATATGGGAAAGCATTGAGGACATAGTCCGAAGGGTGGGCATAGCTTTACAACCCCTCATCCTTTTGCTCATCCGACTCTATTGGGGTTATGAATTTACCCGCACAGGAGTAGGAAAGTTCCAACACTTTTCCCGCATCATCTCCTATTTTCACTCCCTCGATATTCCCTGGCCTCATTTTTTTGCAACTCTTACCGCGATCACAGAATTTTCAGGAGGAATCTGTTTCTTTTTAGGAATGTACGCACGCCTTTCCGCCTCTTCGCTCTTTTGCATCCTCTTTGTTGCTTATCTCACCGCCGAACGTCCAGTACTCTCCGCTCTATTTACTCAGTTCGACACAGCTGCTTTTTTTGCGAGCACGCCTTTTCTATTTACCTACGCAGTGATTTTCATTTTCTGTTTCGGTCCGGGGAAATACTCGATCGATTTCCTTCTTCGTCATAAGAAAGCCTAGTGCTTTATAAAATAAATTTTCATGTTTCATCCTGCACACCTTGATTGAAAAAAATGGATGCTGAAATGGAGTTTGGCAAGGAAACTGCGCACATTTTTAGCGTGGAGTAAGCGATCATTGTGCTTGTACAAGCCGCACGTGCAAGCTAAAATATGCTGCAAAGCTGATATTGCCAAAAATCAACTTTTGAATCCATTTACAAATAAGTACCCTATTTGCTAAAGAAACAATTAATCAGTTCTCACGGGAGGGAAACTATGATCAATAAACCAAATAGACAGCAAACCGAAACGCAAATCAATATGCGCGCGTGGGAAGATCCAGCGTTTAAGAAGAAGCTCAACGAACAACCACGCGAAGCTCTGAAAGCCATGGGAATGAGCAAAATTCCCACGAACCTCAATATCCGCATCGTCGAAGAAGAAGAAAATCAATGGATAATTCGCCTCTATAATCGCCCAGCTAACTTTAAAAAAATGTCTTCTGCTGAGCTGGAGAAAGTAGCTAGCGGAGACATCCAGGATGCTAAATGCTGCCCCAAAAGTCCAAAATCCTGAGTTTGGATTTAAGCTTCGTTCAACGAAGGCTCATAGAACGAGAGGGTTGGGAAGAAAAGGATGCGAGAGAAGCCATCCGGAGATATAAAAACTTCCTAATCCTCATCGTTAAATATCCCGATCGCCTATTAGCGCCTGCACCAGATATGGACGAAGCTTGGCACAACCACATTCTATTCACTCGAGAATATACGCACACTTGCGAGGAAATCTTTGGTGGCTATTTGCACCACGCCCCTGCACAAAGCTCGAATTCTCAAGATAAAGAACGCATGGGATACGCACAGCAACATACCGCTGACCTTTATCAGCAAGAGTTCAACGAACTCTATCATGTTGGATTGAACATTGCATCGTTTTGGTAATTATACAAAATGAAGTCCACCATGGGTTTTGGCTACATCTTGAGATAGCAGTTGTATCCATCCGGACGCATCCCTCCTTTGGGCCTTGAACCCATTTCGCTCTTTTGTTTTAAATTGTAGAGTGATATTCTATCTCTTCGTTTTTGCAAATATGAGAATCTATCGACGTTAATGAATTGATCTCTGTTACATCAAGAAAAATGAGAAAGACCGGAGCATGCAATCCTAAACGCAAATGTTCCAGAGACACCATCCCCGCTTTTGTATGCAAAGTCCAGAGAAACACATTGTTCCATGCCGAGACCTGATCTCGGCCGACTTGCTAGGCACCATTCTCTACTGGAAATAAAGCATTTCGGCGCCATCTATAAGCACATGGAAATCTCTTTTGATGAACAAAATGATGAGAGCGGCTGTTGAATAAAATAAGCCTGGTTTCAGGCTGCGCGTTTAAGAATTTGTGCGGTCAGGGAATTCAACACAGCCACAGCAAGGTCGCAAGAGGTAAAGCACGTCATGAGAATGCGATTGTTTACATCTTGCTTATCATCGTAATCGAACAAGCAAATCTTTTGTTTGTGCTGGGCATTGAATTCTAACACACATGTAGCATAAAGATGTTTTGCGTTTGCTACAAGAGAAGGCTACTCTTCAATGCGTTTGAAGATCAACGAGTTATATGGTTTTAAAAAATTTTTAATTCTTTTGCTGATCTTTTTTTGCGCATGTATGAAGCGTGAATGCATAAGGGATATGAGATAAAGAAGAGCATAGCCGTTTTTTTTGTATGTGGAAGAAATTGCGCAAAGACGTCCAATGCGATTGCATCGAAGACGAAGGATTATGCGCGCCCCACCAGAGAAGAATAAGCATGATGCAAAAAAAAAATCGCTGTGACAGCAACTATACTATAGGTATATTTGTCTGGCCTCTTTTCTCCATCGGCGTCATCGCTGGAAGAAGGCGCCTTGGGATTTATGAGAGATAGTGAATAATGAGGAGATGTCAGTAGCGTATGACCATTCCTCAACATTCTATGCCATGCAGTTGATATGCTGGGTATTTTTCTGAATAACCATGTTGCTAGGGAAAATAGGGTAGGTTCGTTGTTCATTTTACACTCTGTAATCTCGTTGCTCAATTTCGTAAATTTGCGTTCCAATTGCTTAAGTAGATCACAAATTTGATTTAACCTTTCGTTATTGCTTTCCAATCGCTGTGTTGATTGCTCTATCCGTTGTGTTGATTGCTCTATCTGTCGACTCATTGCCTCAGCTTCTTCTTTTCGCTTCACAAATTCGTCAATGAGGAAATCCAAGTCTTTAATGCATCCTTCTAAATTGTTGCTGTGCATGGTTATCCATGCTAAATCTACGGCATCCTTTTCAAGCTGTTGATTGATCAATGTTAATGCATAAAGAGTAAATGTCCTTTGATCGCTGCTTTGGAGTGTATCATACACGCTCATGCGAGTTTCGACAAACTCAGAGGAATGTGCAACAGCGTTGGAAGAATTTAAAGGGAAAGTAGTCATTATGGTTCCTCCATGTAAATCATTATTTAGTACGAAATGCAAAGAATCCAGTACCTAGAAATCCAAGAATTGCGAGACTTCGAGTGACCAAGCGCTCTATGGCAAAGTTTTCTTTCATTTCTTTCATTTCTTTCATATCATTAGAGTGTTGTTGAATTATTTCCATCATAGTTTTGATCGTATTGCCCATTTCTTGAATTGCATTGTCTTGCTCTCGAAGTTTTATATCTTGTGCTTGAATCCTCGTCTCTTGTGCTTGCATCTTCGTCTCTAAGAAACTATTTTTCTGTATAAGTTCTTCGTTTTCTTTTTTTATTTTCTTGAATTTCATTTTCATTTTTTTCATGTCTTGATCATATTTCTGCTGCGCTTCCTCTTGTGCTTGTGTCACTTGAAAATGGATAACGGTGCTAATAGTATTTTCGAGACCATCCTCAGCATAGAGTTCCTGTGCAACCTTTTCAAGAACACGATTTGGGTAGAGAGAAGAAACTGTAAGGATTTCTTGGTAATAAGGACATTTAAATACAGGTTCGTTTGATGTGGATGAAACCACAATGCATTTGGAAACAAGAGATCGATCATAGGTGCATCCATGGCAATCTATGACGGGATCTTTCATGATTTCTCCTGTGATGGAACAATGCAAAGACTTGAGATAACCATTCTTTTGGTACTCTTTAAACTTCAGTACGCGCTGACGATCTGCTATTTCGAATTGCGACTTTACGAACATTTTGCTTGTTTTTCCGCAATGTCGACAACGATTTTTTTAAACTCACCATTTTGAATTTCAGCTGTAAGATCTCGAAGAGCGCGATTAGGAATGAGATCTTTGACCTTAAACTTCTTGTGGCTAAAATCGCATTGGTATTGTTGTTCCTCAAAAGGAGCGGTTGGATTCAAAATGCGCTGCTCAATGTCGCTGCGATTATAGGTATGTCCATCTCCATCGACGACTGGGTCATCCATAGGAGTTTTGGTGATAGGAGATTCCGTTCCGCGAAAGTCTACGTTTGTAGCTTCTTGAATGCCTTGAAAATAGATTTTCGTAAATGCACTGCCGAAGTCATTGTTGTTGTTTGTTATACTACTCATGTTTTCACCTTGAGAAATGCTCATCGTAGAGGATGTTATGATTTATAGACAAGAATTTTTATGACATATTCATTTTGTCCGAGCACAAAGGAAGATGTGCGCCCGGCCAGAGAAGAACGAGCATGCTGCAAAATCTCTGTGACGGTAGCAATCATTTTTTGCGTTTTGCATTGGGGCTGAGGCGTCATGAGAGGAAGTGCTTCTATCATATCGTTTGCAAAGGAACGCCGTTTCGAATAAGGATCAATTCCTCTCTTTTCAAGAAATGGCTTGTGCTTTTTGCTATTCGTCTGGTAGCAGTTCATGGAGCTTGTGAGCTCCATGCTCTATGATGCGACGGAAAATGTCTTCCAGATATGTTTGTGGATCGATGCTGAGCGCGCGACAGGTTTGTACAAGAAAAAGCAAAGTCGCTCCTGCTTTTCCGCTTGCTATGCTTTAAAAAAAGAGCCAGTTCTTGCGTCTAATAGCAAGGGCGCAGTCCTCTCGGCTGGGTTGTCATCGAGTCGGGCTGATGTGTACTAGGTATCGTTGTTGAGATGAGGGATCAATGAACAAAAGTATCCTAGCGCTTTTTTACATTTTGATTTGGGAAGATCGACTGCCCAAGACGAATCCTTTCAATTAATTCGCAGTTTTTTTTTAATGGCTAGCGGGATTAGATCATGCAAAACGCAGCAGACCTTAAAGAACTCATACACTCCACTCATTTTGAACAACCCTCTTACGAGGAAAAATGTGTGTTGACAAGGAATGTTTTAACAAGATTCATTCCCAGTAAGGCCGATGCATCGCTCCTCAAAGAATTGGATCGCATCATCGCTAATTTAGAGACGACTTTTATCAACCAACGCTCTGTTGGCCATTTGGCAAAACTAGCATATGCCATCTATTACATCCGAGCTAAACTCTCTAGAAATATGACTCTTCTGCCATTTCAAGACCATTTAAACGTTCGCGTGTATCCTAATTCTCTTTATTTCACTTTTGGATCTAAACCGATCTTGGGAATTCTAGCACATGCTCACTTAAAAGATAGGTATGAAACCTTTAATGAAGAACAGATTTTTTTTAGCATTCAAAAAGTAATCCCAAAAATTCAACTCCTCAAAGATTCGCTATACTCCTACAAACCTCCTAGGAGTACTATAACGACGCTCTATTTTGAAATTTGTAAAAAAAGTAGCCTTTCTTTCAGGCCCAGGGAAATCAAACAACTGAAAGCCCTTCTACAACGAGAAATCAGATTCTCTATCGAACAACTTGTTCCCCATGTGCTTATGATACAGAATGAAGAAGAGTTATTAAAAAACATCTTCATTCTAAGCCGAGAAATTCGCTATTTATCCGATCTCCCCCAAGTCATGGTTGTACTCGATCAACAGACACAGCACGAAATGATTTTCACGATTATTCTGGTAAGGCTTCTTGGGTCAAATGCACGAACTATGCAGGAATATTTTTCAAAACTTCCATCAGATGTCGAATATACGCCCAATCGCTACCAAATTGTGCGTTATCTCCGCAAAAAATATCCCATAGAGGCTTCTGTATTTAGACTCAAATTAATGAAAAATTCCTCTCTATTGAGGGCTGATCCATTCTTAAATTTTTATATAGCCCGCCAAAAAATCACTCGACTATTAACGGACCTCATAGGAGAATTTAGAGACTACAACGGCGGCATCATTCTGCAACAGAGAGAAACTCTTTCTCGCTTGAGAAGTGCTTTTCCCGAACTCACCTCCAGAGAACCTGATGTGCTAGAAAACTTTTACTATTCCCTAAGCCCAATCGAAGTACAAGCTACCCTTTCATTGCAATCTTTGAAAACACTCTTTGAATTATTTTTAGAAGCAAAAAGTGTGCGTTTTATCAAACCTTCCGACTTCTTTTTAAAATTTAAAAATTACCAAAAACAGCTTTTCATTGTGATGCGCACTCCAGATGAACATCATAAAACCAAGATCGACGCGCTTCTTTTATCTTTTGAACAAGCTCAAAAAATCGTCACATTTACCATCTCGATGCAAAACACCTATCTTTTGGGGTATCTCTTCACAGACATGGATGCGAAAACACAATCTCAGCTCATTCACTGTATCAGCACAACTCTAAAAACATGGCAATCCACTATTGAAAGTCGTCAAGTGTTATCCCTTGGTTTAGAACACTCTGCCGTCTCCCTCGACCCTCGCGTAGGAGGGGACGAAATTTCTGCAATTATCCTCAAAATGCTCTTCGAAGGTTTAATGAGGATAAATCGAGAAGGAAAACTCGAAAAAGGGGCAGCCCAAGATATCGAAATCTCCTCCGACCAAAAAACCTACCTTTTTACATTGCGCTCTGCTTTCTGGGCCAATAGATCTCTTGTTTCAGCTCATGACTTTGAATATGCTTGGAAGAAAATTCTTTCCCCCTCTTTTCATACTCCCTTTGCCTATCTTTTTTACCCCATCAAAAATGCGAAACTCGCAAAAAGTGGCTCTGTGTCTTTAGATGAGATAGGCGTTAAAGCTCTGAATGATCACACATTAAAGGTGGAATTAGAATTTCCTTCTCCTTATTTCTTAGAACTAACCTCACTCACCTTATACTCCCCCGTCAACCGCTTTATAGATCAAACACATCCGAATTGGATCTTTGAAGAGAACGGAGCGTATCCTTGCAATGGCGCTTTCCTATTGAAGAAAAACCACTCAAAAGAAGGGTATGCCCTTATAAAAAACAAACTGTATTGGGACTCTGAAAATATCAAACTGGATGAAATCTCGATTTTCAAATCTCATCGCCAACACTGTTATGAGTTATTTCAAAAAGATATGAATCATTGGGCAGGATCTCCTTTAGGAACATGGGATCCTTCCTTTATTCCACAAGAAACCGACGAATGCATTTCCATTTCGAGCACTACGGTCTATTGGTTTGTTTTTAATACGCAACGGTTTCCTTTTAATCATAAAAAAATACGCCAAGCATTGAGCATGGGAATTGATCGATTAAAATTACAAGAGATGATCCATGTATCGCCTGCCTTTTCTCCTATCCCTCCTCTGTATAGTCAGATCCAACAATCGCCATTAACTACTCCTTGCCGGCAAGCAGCCCAAGCTCTGTTCCATGAAGCGCTCGATGAACTCAACATCTCTCTTCAAAACTTCCCTATTGTTTCTCTCTCCTATTTGATGATTGGATCTACTAAAGATCGAGTTGTACGTGTTATCAAAGAGGAGTGGGAAAGCATCTTTGGAATTCGTTGTGACTTAGAAGCTCTAGCATGGAAGGAGTTATTTACTAAAATGACGCTAGGAGACTTTCAAGTAGGGGGTATGGGTTGGGAATCATGGATCCATGACCCCATTTTTACTCTGAACGCTTTTAGAGAGGCGAACGAACCTATTAATTTTCCCAAATGGGAAAATCGACAATATCAAGAAATCTTGCATCTTGCCGAAAGAGAACAGGACCTTTCTCGCAGACGATTCTACTATTTACAAGCAGAAGCGCTCTTATTAGATGAGATGCCCGTCATTCCCATTTACTCAGTTGAAGCCCTCGCTCTCAAAAAGAAAAACTTTCATATTCAATCTCCATCTCTTCTCATCGACTTCAAATGGGGACATTTCACTTGAGTAATACACTTGCGGATTGAGAAGAAGAGGGCAGCTGTTTTTTCTCCAAGCTCGCCTGACGAACTCGAATGTAAAAAAAGCAGAGCGTAACAATGTTTTCACAAGCCATAATGAACCACAGTTTGTTTGCTTGCCATCCTCTTACACCAATGCCAAAATAGACAAGAGAAAAGAACAACGGCCATACAAACAGATAGCAATAGAGCTGAAATTTCAATTCCCTAAAGGTAACAAGAAGAGCGCAAAAGCTCATCTGGATGGTCAAGGCAAGCATATAGAGCCAAATCCAGTAATGAATATCCTTGAACGTTTGCCTGAAAATCTCTTTTGAAGATGAACTCAAAAAAAAGATCAATGTATCGGGAAATAGTAACAAAGGGAACGCAAGTACTGTCGCGATAATTCCCGCGTAGAGAATCAAGGAACGGCAAAGCCTCCAAATTTCCGTACTCTTTTCTGCACCCATCAAATTTGAAGCAATCGCTAACATAGCCTTATAAATTCCATCTGCTGTAAAAAGTAAAAAAGAAATAACGGTTCCACCAATTGTAACAACATCCAAATAGCGTCCACCTTTTTGGATCAAAACATAACAAGTAGCAACCCAGCATACTTTTGAAGAGAAATACCCCAAAGCGCGGACGAACCCAGGGGTCATGTAATGCCACAAAGCAGAGAGAGAAAAGCGCCAAGATCCACTGTTATACAGTGCTCGATTTTGTTTCGTTAAGAAAGCTCCGAAAAAAATACAACTTGTAAGACCTAACCTTATGCATTTTGCAAGAGCAGACCCCCTCGCACCTAAGGCGGGAATGATTTCAGCAATTCCAAAAATCAATACCCAACTGACAAGCAGCTGCAACGCATAGTTTGCCAGCATGACACTTGTCACAAACAGAGTTTTTCCCCGTCCAAGGTAAAATGCAGAAAGTGCAGTTGTTAAAGGAAATAGGAAATTCCCCATTGCAAGGATCATGAAATATGCAACACCCATTTCTTCTATGACAGTACCTCTAAAATACCAAGAAGAGATCGGAAAGCTTATAGGAAACGTAATCAAAAAAGAGAGAAAGGAAAACCATATCAATTGCCAAACACAAGGACCTATTCGTTGAAATTCTTTTTTTCCTTGATGATACCCCACAAACACTAAAGCCATTGCGGCAATAGCTAAACACGGTGTTTGGAAGATCGCTGCTAAGTACTCCGCATTTACGCATGCGTGAATGCTATTGATTGAATGATAGGAAAGGAAATTACGTACACAAAAAGAAGTAAGCGATTCACAAAACAAAAAAAGCATTAACGGTATGGACATACGCGTTAATGCTTTTAAATCACCCTTGAGAATAGGCGTGGAAGCCTCACTCATGTTTTACGCGTTTTGCAAGGGAGTACTAGCAAAACGATCGCAATGCATCATCATGGGGATAAGTTCATGCAAGTCTTTCGAGACAATATCTTGTGGAGCGTTACCGCCACCGGTACTTCCATTTCTATACCAGAATCCATCGCGTGCATATTCGAGAATAAAGAATTGATGCTTAATCGATCCATCTTCTTTCACAAAAGAGCAGTAATAACAAGGTTGCCCTTCGCGCTCTCCGTTACGAAGCAAATATGTGAAAGAGGGTCTACCTTCTAAAAGTTTTTCTGAATCCTTATCGGAAATATCTGCATGCCAAGCTTTATGGCTTGTAACTTGCTCCTGATTTTTTTGGATCCACCCAGCTCTACTTGAGTGAATCGTTCCAATTGCGTCCATCATAAACTTACCTCCTTGATAAAGTTGCTAACGCTTATGGTCTAAGGCTAATCCATATTGAAAATTTTAAGCAAGCAATTTTTAGAAACACTCAGCGCACATGCATTCAAAAGTGAGAATTTCGACTGCAATCGTCTCTGAACGCTTCATATTTCTGCATCACATATGCATGAAACTCCCGTTGAAACCGCTCTTTGTTGAATCCCCCTGCATGATTGCGAATCCTCATAGGATCAAATGAGCTCTTTTCAAATCGCTCGATTGCGTCAATCATGCTTCCAATTTCTTGTTTGAGGAAGAAGAGACCTGTCTCCTCTCCCACGACGGTCTCAGTAGCACCTCCCTTCCCAAAAGCAATCACAGGAGTTCCTGCTGCTTGTGCCTCTAGAACGACAATTCCCAAATCCTCTTCAGCCGCAAAGATAAATCCTCTTGCCCGTCCCATAAGATCGCGCACGACTTCTGTTGGCTGCTCTCCCAAAAGTTCTACGTTTTTCCCGGCCTTTCCTTTGATATATCTCGCTTCCGGGCCATCTCCTATTACGATCAATCGCCTTTTCGGCATATGTGCAAACGACTCGACAATGAGATCAATTTTTTTGTACGGCACCAAGCGAGATACTGTGAGATAGAAATCCTCCTTATTCGCATTGAGCGCAATCTCTTCTACTTCGACAGGTGGATAGATGACATCCGCCTCTCTTCCGTACACTTTTTTGATCCGCCTTGCCACTGTATGAGAATTGGCAATAAAATGATCCACTCTTCCCACGCTTGCGATATCCCAGTTTCGCAATCGATGAAATCCCCAGCGCGCAATGATCCTTTGTATAGAGCCCATTCTATTCAAATACTGATGTGTGTGATTCCAAATGTATCTCATGGGGGTAAAGCAATAACAGATGTGTAGCTGATGCGGATGCGTCAATGCTCCCTTTGCAACCGCATGAGAAATCGATAAGACGAGATCGTAATTTGTGAGATCAAATTGTTCAATGGCTAAGGGAAAGAGCGGGAGATAGTAGCGATGGGCTTTCTGGGCAAAGGGGAGCTTTTGAATAAAGGAAGTGAAAATTTCTGCCTCTTTGGAAGGAAACCCCGCAAGCTTTTCATGTTTCATTAAGGTGTAAATCGGCGCAGGAAAGAGCTCATAAATCGCTTCCAAGGCTTTTTCTCCTCCTCCCATGGCAACGAGCCAGTCGTAGACAAATGCCATCTTCATCGACTACTTCCTCGCAAATATTGGATGGTTTCTTTTCCCTTTCTTATGATCTTTTTTACCTGTCGAGCATAGTAAAAATACTCTCTGATCTTTCGCATGTGAGCACCTCCCCTTTTGCAGGCTTCTTCTGTGACATACCCATAGCTCACATGGGAGGAATATTGGGTCAATGCGAGCTCAAAATAGTGAAAAAACTTTCTCTTTGCCCATGTATGCTCAAGCCCGATGAATATGAATTTGGCCGGTGCATATCCAAGACGTCGCCTCTTTTTTTCCAGGGCAATGGCTGCTTTCACATGCTTTATAGTGCTCTTCTTGTACGCAGAAAAGTACATGTGCTTTTGCGGCCGCTTGATTCCTTGGCGTTCTTCAACGAAATCATACTCGTAAAAGAGATCGATGAAAATAACGCTCAGCTTTTCCAAGGAACGATCTTCCGGAACAAATACAATCTCGCATCCCCTTTCCCCTACAAATGTCTTTAATTTCTCCATCATTGCAGCGTGGCGTCCCACATAAAGCATGGAAAGATCGCGCAGGTGGTTCAGTTGATTGCACACAAAAGGAAAGACAAGGTTCAGGTCGTAACACAAGGCACTATTTTTAGAAATAGGCGTAAAGAACTCCTCTGTATAGTCTCGATCTTTCAATCCCTTCACAGGAGAAGGTTCCCTCCATACATCTTGCAAGCGAATCTCTTCTATCTCTTCCTTTGGCCCTCCCCATATCTCCTTTTGATGAAGAACAAAGGGGGAAGTAACGCCACACACAAAAAAGTCCCAATCATTTGCCGGCAATCGCTTGCCGCTTTTTTTATGCAAGTAGTCGACAAGCAATGTGTGATCGCAGTGATAACAATAAGCATGCTCGAGAAGAGATTGCGTGACTCCATTTAAAAGATGAAGCCTTCGAGCAAGATTCGTATCTTGGTGATAGCAATCGACCATCCTTTCGTCAAACCCCCCTATTTGAAAGAGCTGCTCTCTTAGGCAAAGTTGAAAATCTCCCGGTGCATCGTAGAGTATTTCCGGTCGATCGACATGGACCACGTGATTGAGGCGAAATGTTCTCCCCCACTCTCGTATACATATGCGAATCTTCTCAGGATCCATTCTGGGGAGAGTCTCCCAAAGCATTTCAGGAATCCCAAAGCGAGGGAGTTCGTAAAAACCATCTTTTAAAGAAGAGAGAAGTCCGTGCAAACCACCCTCTTTGATCAGAAGAACGATATCGGAGGTCGTGGAA
This sequence comes from bacterium, assembly GCA_021802305.1. Lineage (GTDB taxonomy): Bacteria > Chlamydiota > Chlamydiia > Chlamydiales > Rhabdochlamydiaceae > JAKAAD01. The sequence goes on along the minus strand of JAKAAD010000005.1, from coordinate 3,042 downwards.
AGAAACCATCGATTCTTTGCATTGCTTCTTCGGATAGCAATATTTTTGCATAGAGATTCGCTAATGGGAAGCGATGAGCCACGACACATTTTGCGAAAAAGAGCAGGCCTTACGCGAAAGATGCGAAGATGCTGCTTCGTTTTTTCCGTGAGCGTATCGCTAATTGCTTCAGCAAGTGTAGGCAAATCATCGCGCGTATTGCAATCTACGAATAGGATTTCATCGTCGAGATCTTCAAGGAGATGTGCAAGTCCATTGAGGCAAATAGCCAATCGTTTGTGCATGTTGTAGCCATGGCTATCGTTTCTTCCGACAATTGCAATAGAGAGCATATGATTTTAGAGCTACGTTCGAATTTTGCGATCGACTTGTTTGCGCACAAAATGCTTTTCAAGAATCTTCTCAAACCTCTTATTCCATTCACGCATAGAAAATTTTTCTTCTGCAGATTTTCGTGCATTGCGTTGCAGTTCTTTCATGTATTTGCGATTTTCCAATAATGAATTCACAAGTCGCACTGAATTGTGCACCACTTCCTCATTGGATTGCAACGAAAGCGCGTAATTTTCTCGAAAAATTCCATCTTCATCGATATATCCTGTAGTTCCTCGATATCCTTGTGCAATACACCCGTTGACCTTATCTTCCACGTACTCTTCTATTCCAAATCCATCACTTGTAATAATTGCCATAGAATGAACCATTCCTTGCAACAAGGTCGTCACTCCTATCCTAGCTGCCGGAAAGAATAAAATGTCGCATTCTTTCCAAAGATTTTCCATTGCTTCGTCTGATAATTTATTTTCTATGTGAATGATATGCCCATTGCGTGTTCCTTTCTCGAGAATGTCCATGTAGTGGTTACTCAAAAGAGGAAGTTTTGATCTTAAGACAAGAATAACGTTCTTATTTTCTTTATGAAGCCTAGAAACAGTTTCGAGGGCATTAAGACCACCCCTTCTATAAAAGGCACGCGGATCTTGCGCCCATCCGCTTAAGAATAACATCTTCACAGGGCTATTTTCCGTATTCTGAGATCTATCTTCTCTATAAACAGGAGGAGAAAAAGGGGTTCCAAGAGGTATATGAAAAATTTTTTGCATCACCGTTTTGTGATTGCGAAATATTTTCCTTAAGCCAATTGCAGTGGCTTCAAGATGGGTAATCACACCCACAAATTTAGGAGATTCAAACAAAAGCGCAAGCATCTTGATGATCTGACTATCTTGCACAAGATTCGGATTCGTATTTCCATTGTGTGCAAAATCATACATCAATGTCAGCATGTCTTCGATTTGAACACACCAGGAATGCTGTGCGCATGTGATAGGATAGGTAGGATATAAAACCAACACATCGCTTCCCACAGGCATTTTCACTTGCTGTTTTAGAGATCGCGTTGCAAAAAATTTTCTTAAAAAAGAAAAAGAAATTCCCCTGCGAAGTGCTTTGCACACAAGCACAATTTTTTGTGCGCGAATAAACCACTTTCTCCCCCATCTTTTGAACCAAGCTACAGAAAGTTGACCATCTATCGTGAGAAAATGATAGCCTATCGGTGGATGGCATGTGAAATGAAATACGGGATGAGATCCCACACAGGTCGATGCGAAGGGGTCTAACTTCCCTGGATATACGATGGTGTGCGTATTGGAAATCCCGGTCGTTCGTTTTAAAGAAGACATACAAATATTTATAAAAAATCTCTGAGCCTTTGTTAAAATCTTTTTTAAAATTATTTTCAAGGCTCCTTGCACCCGAGGAGCAGCATAAGATACACAATCTTCATATGACGTAGAACAGTACAATACATTCTTATTTTGCGTATGATAATCTTCACTGGATTGCACATATAATTGTCCATTTTCCTTAAGACTTATCACGTGTTCGTTAACAAACAAAGGATTTGGAAATGATTGTTCAGGAATATCAGGTGTTGGATTTTTCGAAACAACATCTTTTCTATCTGTACAAATTCGATCTAATATCTCTCTGAAATTAGCATCCCAATCCCTCATGTTGTGCTTCTCTGCAATGTATTGTCTTGCATTTTTTCGCATGGAAAAAAGTTTTTCTGGATGTTCAAACAAATAGGAAAGCTTTTCCACGATGTTTGCAACTATATCTGGAGAACATGTCTGCATGGGTGCGTAGTTTTCTCTTAAAACTCCTTGTTCTCGATCTATCCAACTCGTCTTCCCATAACGCCCTTGCACAATAAAACCGTTCACACCATCTTCAATGTACTCGTTAAAACCCCATCCATCTGAGCAAATCACTGCCATTCCATAGGACATCGCTTCCAAAAGAGAAACAATGTGAATTCTTGCCGCAGGTAATACGTAAATATGACATTGCTTTTTTAAAGCATCCCACTCTCTTTCATCGAGTTTATTCTCGATGATGCGAATTCGATTTTTAGCTACGAGTTCATGTAAACTTGGTCGGATCTTTTCTGGGATCGCAGATCTAAGAATTAAGGTTACATTGGGATATTTCTCCGCAATTTTCTTAAACGCTTCGATGACGTCAAGGCCACCTCTCAGATAGAATCCATCGGGATCAGCATGCCAAGAATTGGTAAATAAGATGTTTACATTTTTCACATCACAATCAATATCTTGCTCCGGAAAAAATATTCCCAGGGGAAGATAGGCAATCTTGCGTTGAATGTTTTTGCTGTCGAAAAGAGTGGATAAGCTTTCGGCAGTAGATTTCATATGCGTAAGGATAAGTTTGCAATGCACATCTTCGAGTAGATATTGAATGCATTTGTAAAAAGGCGTTCCCTTCACTTTGAGATGCGCTGTTTCACCATTTCTCAAAAATGGATAAAATAAAGTAGTGCTATCTTCAATTTCTATAAACCAGTCCTGTATGGACAGGGTAAGAGGAAATGTTTGAAAAAAAATTAAATCTTTTTCATTTCGTAATGCGAATAATGAATCATCAAGATTTCTTGAATAAATAAAACTGACATATGTTGCAAAATTAATACCATTCCACAAACAATAAAAAAACAAATAAAAAATTCTTTTGTAA
>JAKAAD010000081.1 GCA_021802305.1 bacterium | reverse complement strand
TCAGCCTTATTGCACTTTCTCAGTAGATTTGATTTCCTTATTTCATCAATTTTCAAGAAGCGCTCAGATGAGATTTGTAGTCAGATCCGCAATGCATGATTTAAAAAGTTTGCTCTGTTAGTTTCCATTTTTATCAACTGTTATTGCATCAGACCTCTTGCATGTCACTTCCTCGTGTTGTGACATGCCCATCGCACATCCTAACGCACGTCAAACTGTTGGCCTTCTCCTCTTTCGAAAAAAAAGAGCCCTAAAGGGCTCTTTTTGTCTCGGAAGAGGTAGGATTCGAACCCACGGTCGGTTGCCCGACTGCTGTTTTCAAGACAGCCGCAATAGGCCACTCTGCCACTCTTCCATGCAGAAAATGATTGTCGTTAAGAATTATGCAAATTGCGCAAGAAAACGCATATCATTTTCTGAAAAATTGCGAATATCTTTGATCCCATAGCGTAGCATGGCTAAACGTTCAATGCCAAGCCCCCATGCATAACCGGAAAAACGCTCTGGATCAATGCCTCCATTTTTCAATACATTGGGGTGTATCATTCCAGCTCCTGCAACTTCTAACCATCCAGAAAATTTGCACAACTTGCACCCTTTCCCCATACACGCGGTACAGGCAATATCAATCTCCATTCCTGGTTCTACGAAAGGAAAAAAACTGGGGCGAAATCGCACCTGAACTTCAGAATGAAAGACTTTGTGCCAAAATTCTTCCATTGTCGAAAGGAGATCAGCAAAGGAAACGCCCTGATCAATGTACATTCCTTCTACTTGATGAAAATAGACATGCGAGCGGCTGCTAATTGTTTCATTTCTATAAACGGTACCGGGTGCAATCATTCGTATTGGGGGAATTCTTTTTTCCATTACGCGAAGTTGTACATTCGATGTATGCGAGCGCAATAACCAATGAGGTGTCACATAAAATGTGTCTTGCATTTCGCGTGCTGGATGATCAGGAGGAAAATTGAGTCCTTCGTAATTGTAATAATCGTTATCGATATCGGGTCCTGTTTGTATGGAAAATCCCATTCCAACAAGAATCTCTGCGACTTCTTGCATCATTTGCGTAATCGGATGAAGCCCCCCAATAGATCGCCTTCTACCGGGTAATGTAATGTCTATCTTCTCTTCACGGAGTTGTTGTAAACTTTCCGCAGCAGAAAGTACATGAAAAGCTTCCTCACAGAGATTGGACAGCTCTTCTTTCAAAAGGTTGATGTTTTTGCCTAATTCTTTCCTTTCTTGTTCCGGAGCTGTCCCTAAAAGACGGACGAGTTCTTGCACAGGACCCTTTCGTCCAAGAAACTTGACCTTTAGCTCTTCGATGTCCTTACTGACCTTTACGCGTTTCAACTCTTCTTGGAATTGAATGCGCAGCTCCTGTATCTGGTCTATGAGCATTCTTAGGCAAGAGCTTGTTTTGCTGTACGCGCAACAGCGCCAAAACTGACTGGATCGCGTATCGCCATTTCGGCCAACATTTTTCGATTAAGTTGGCAATTTGCCTTTTTAAGCCCGCAAATGAATTTGCTATAGGAAATGCCATGAATTTTTGCAGCTACACCAATGCGCATTGTCCAAAGAGAACGAAAATCTCTCTTTTTTCGCTTGCGATGTTCCGTGTTAAATGCCATTGCTGACACAACGGCATCTGCCGTTAAGCGAAGATGATTTTTTCGATCGCCTACAAATCCTTTTGCTCGCTTCAACAATCTTCGCTTGGAGCGAAGAAGTGCTACTGCATTTGTTGCTCTAACCATTGTATAACCTCAATATCCTGCTAATTTTGCATACGTTTTCACTTGACTCGCATGCAAGGGAACTTGCTTGCGCATTTGGCGCTTTCTTTTCCTCGATTTTTTTGTCAAAATATGTCGACGTCCTGGTTGATTTCGCAGGAGTTTTCCTGTTCCAGTTACTTTAATTCGCGATCGGATCGCTTTTCGCGTTTTCATCTTTGGCACGTGCATTCTCCTTTTTTTTGGCTCCGGGAGCTAAAACGAGCGATAAATTGCGTCCCAAAAGCTTTGCCTTTTCTTCGGGAGTTGCAATATCGGATAAATCATCGCAAATGCGTTTCATCATCTTTTCTCCAAACTCGGGATGGGAGAGTTCGCGTCCTCGAAATACACAAACAAAACGCACCTTATTTCCTTTAGAAAGGAATTCACGCGCATGTCGAATCTTTACGAGAAGATCGTGATCACTTGTCCTGGGTTTTAGTTTTAGCTCTTTAAGTTTTCCTTGTTGGGATCCCTTTTTTTGTTCTTTCTCCTTTTTTGTTTGCTGATAGCGAAACTTACCGTAATCGACAATCTTACATACTGGGGGGTGTGCTGTAGGTGCCACCTCCACCAAATCTAAGCCTAAACTCTGCGCCTTCCCCAAGGCCTCCACTGTAGCCATCACTCCTAGTTGATTGCCATGTTGGTCGATCACGCGTACCGAGGGCACGCGGATTTCGCGATTTACTCGTAAATTCAGTGTGTTACTCCTAATTTTCTCATGCGAGAGAAATGAATCCCTCCAAAGCTCAAAATTCTAGAGATTTTTCGCATGAAATGCAAGAGTAAAAGATTTCTTGCACTTATTATGTCTAAAAAATGTATCCTACACCATGTACCATCCAACTCTTCAAGGCCAGAATGTAAGAGTTTGTCGTTGAATGTATGAATGCAATTTTTGGGATATAGCTGACTCGAACAGCTGACCTCCACGATGTCAACGTGGCGCTCTAACCAACTGAGCTAATACCCCAATTTCTGCAAAAGCGTAACAAAATTGCTCTTTTTCCTCTCAATTTCATTTGTGAATCATTCGATTTTGAACATTAAAAAAACATTTTACATGTCAGGGGCATACCAAATTTCGAAAAGAAAAAAAGAACTCTTGCATAACAAAGCTTCTGTCAATTTTGGGGTTACATCGATGAAGCCTTAGTTACGCAAGAGGTCTAAAGATTCTATAAGGATCGCTCCTCTTTTTTCCATTTCGCGAAAGGCTTTTTTTTCGTCGTCTGGATGCATATTGACTGCACGGCATGCATCTCTGAGGACATAGGTTTGAAGGCCTAAGTCGCAGGCATCTTTGACTGTATAGAGCACACAGTAGTCTGTAGTGAGGCCCGCAAGCACAATACATGGAATTTTTCGTTCTTCTAAATATTCGCGCAGTCCTGTAGAGCGCAACTTCTTATTATCAAAAAAGGCACTATAGCTATCGATCGTCGCATCAGTGCCTTTGTATATCTGATGGGAGATGTACTCTTTTTTGAGTGCAGGGACAAAATCAGCACCAGTGGTGTTTTGCACACAGTGCACTGGCCAGAGGATTTGCTCAATTCCAGATACATGGATGTGGTCGCCTACGCGCATGCCCGGATGACTGTTCGCAAAACTTACGTGATTTTCAGGATGCCAATCGCGTGATGCAATCACACAGGAAAATTGAGGCATAAGTGCATTGATAATAGGAACAATGTCATGAGCACGTTTCACCCCAAGGGGGCCTTCGGGCATAAAATCATTTTGCAAGTCAACGATGAGAAGGGCGCACTGCTTCATGAACGGCGGAGTGTTTGTACCATGGATTGTTTCTTGCGATAAAGAGACTCTTCCATTCCCATTTTAGGAGGTTCCGGATTCAAGAATCGTCTCATTGGTTCAGGGATTTGTGCTAATTCGCATTTTGTATGTTCTTGAATTTTCTTTAGGGAAAGCAAAGGATAGAGGCGACTTCCTTTATCCATTGCAGGAATGAGCAAATCGCGATGCGGATCCTCTGCTCGCGCAGAAAAAACTCGATGCATATCTAAAGGATCCATGATGTGACAAGTTTCAGGAAGTGGAGTTTCAAGATCGTAGATCATATCGACAATTGGAATCCCCTCTTTTAAAAATCTTCGCACTTGCAATAACCCCGGGTCAGTCGTTTTTGCAAATGCTTCAGAAACTTTGATTTTATATTCCCATGTACCACTTTCGGTTTCTATTGCAGCAAGTTTGTACACCCCATCGAGAGCGGGTTGCTCTTTGCCTGTGACAAGATGAGTTCCCACTCCCCATAAATCAATCTTTGCTCCTTGGCTCTTAAGGTCGCGAATCAAAAACTCGTCTAATTCATTACTTGCCATAATGCGAGCATCGCGAAATCCTGCTTCGTCAAGGAGTTTTCGCACTTCAATGCTCAAACGTGCAAGATCCCCCGAATCGAGACGCACTCCGCTAAATTCTCCTCCGCGTTCGCGCAAGCGCTTCGCCACGGTGATCGCTCGTTTTGCCCCTTCAATAGTGTCGTAGGTATCTAACAAAAACATACAGTTGTAGGGCATGCTCTCCGCGTATGCTTCAAAGGATTTTTCCTCCTCGCTAAATGCGAGCACCCAACTATGCGCAATCGTGCCGCTGACAGGAATATCGAAAAATTTGCCTGCAAGAACATTCGAGGTCGATTCACAACCTCCTATAAAAGCTGCACGACTTGCAGAAAGTGCTCCGTCAATTCCCTGTGCTCGGCGCGTGCCGAACTCGATGACAGAGTCCCCGTGAGCTGCAAAACAAATACGTGCTGCCTTTGTCGCAATGAGGGTTTGAAAATTGATGATGTTGAGAAGAGCGGGTTCTAAAAGCTGCGCTTCAATCAGGGAAGG
>JAKAAD010000080.1 GCA_021802305.1 bacterium | reverse complement strand
CAACACCTGCAATAAATGCTTTTTTTCCCTTTAAAGAATTTTGCATACGCTTTTAGTATAGCAGAAATTTTTCTGCCGTCCATAGTTTTCATGCGAAGGGAAAATGGCTACATTACCTGTTACAAAAAATTTTTAAAGGAATCCCTTTCAGGATTCCGCTTGAGGAATGGCCTGATGAAATGTTGTTGCGCATTTTTTCATATGCGACGAATGGCGGTCGAGATGTTCGCACAATGGGGCGTATAGAAAGAGTATGTTGCAGAGGGCATAGGATTGCTTTGGAGATTGAGAAAGAATGGAGCACACTTTTGAAAGTGGGTGGATACGTGCTCATTTTTTTGCGATTTTTTGCATGAGGCGTTCGTAGCCTTCGGCAGTGAGGATTTTTTGTTGCGACTGAGATCTTGTGCGAATAGGTATTGAGAGGGCAGGCGTTTTCGTTTCCTTCATGGGAATAAGGGTGCGCTTTTTAGCCGTTTCTTTCAGAGGCTTCCCTTTGCGCGATGGCTGCTTTTTTTTCTCCATAGCTCCTCTTTGCACGAGATGCACGGGCTTCTTAGAGGGAGCAGCTTTCTTTTTTTTGAAAAATCGCAAAATCATTGACAAACTCTTGCTTTATACCTGAATAATGACATAACTTTGAAAGTTTGTTAATACATAATAATATGTTTAATGTTTATAATACATTTATTTTAAAGTATTTGAAGATTTATTACTAAATTTTTCCTTCGATTACAAGGGCTCTTGAGCAATTATTCTCGTTACATCATGATACGATGCCATGAGCAAGATAGAATTAGAATACCTTGGAGATTTACAAACGCACTGTACACACGAAGATAGTGGTGCGGAGATCACGGTGGATGCACCTAAGGAAGTAGGAGGAGCAGGTGCATACTTTGCTCCGACGGATCTCCTTGCAGCGAGTTTGGGTGCTTGCATGCTCACTCTCATGGGAATGGCAGCAAAGCGCTTTGGCGTGGATGTAAAGGGAACAAAAGTATCCGTGCGCAAAGAGATGAGAACTTCTCCTCCAGGAAGGGTGAAGACCATTTGGATTTCTATCTATTGTCCCAAGGAATTTAACGAGGAAGTGACGAAAAATCTCATTACTGCTATGAAAACCTGTCCTGTTCATCAGAGCCTGCATCCGGACGTAGAACAAAAAATCGAGTATTTTTGGGGTCGCAGTCAGTGAAAATTCCTAGCATGGCTAGGCTAGCCTCCTTTTTACAACAAAGGACACAATGGCAAACTTCTCTTGTCATAGCTACCACCATGCAAGAAAGAAAAAGAATTTTCGATCTTCTTGTAGAGAACGAAGAGGCTCTTTCCTTTGATGGAGAACAGGAGGATGCGCATGATTTTCTCATGGAACTTCGCACTGGAGCGTTGCTAACGAAGAAAAAAATTCTCGTACTTGATCAGGCAGATCGCCTTGCAGAAAAGGCGAAAAAAATACTTGTTTCGTTTTGTACGGATCCTGCTCCTGGAACGATGCTTTTATTGGGAACTTCTCAAAAAGCGTTCAGCCATGCATGTAATGTGGATCTCTTGATTGATATCACTGCAGAAAAACCTTGGGATAAGGCTGGATTTTTTGCAAAACGCCTTTGCGCACAAGCTGGAAAACAATTCGGAGCGGGGGTAGAGCGCGTGCTTATGCAGAAAGTAGGCTACGAGATAGTCACTGTGGAGCAAGAGGTGCGCAAACTCATAGCATTTGTAGGAGAGAGAGCAGCCATTGTAGAGTCCGATGTCATGGCAGTCTGCGTATCTTCCTCCCGCAAAAGCCTCTACAAATGCGTTGAAAAAATTGTATGGGAAGGAAAACCCATGCAAGCTGAGATAGAAGAAGCGGATGCCTATCTTTTTTTATCGCTACTTCGGACACAGCTAGAGCTGCGATGGAGAGCTATTCTTTTATTTGCCCAAGGAAAGGACGAATCCGCGATTCGCTCTGAGCTCTCGATGGATAAGCGCATTGGATTGCAATATGCAGAGAAATGTAGTTTTAAAGAGACCACTTCTGCGCTACATGCACTTTTTGCATGCGAATCAGCAGCAAAGAAGGGGGTGCTTCCTGTAGAACTTATTGTGCCCATGCTTTCCGCTAGGATTTTCCCATGACGCTCTTTCTTCTTCCGAATCTCTTGGGGCCGCAAGAGGACTGGGGCAATTTCTTGCCCGCTAGTGTAAGAAAAGCAGTACTCTCTTTGAACACCCTGATTGCCGAAAGTGAAAAAGGAGGGCGAAATTTTTTGCGCTGTTTTATGCCACAAAAATTTCGCAATCTTCCTCTATTTTTGCTCAATGAACATTCGCAAAAAAGGGATATAGAAGCCCTTGCTCAGAAAGTGAAAGAGGGAGGGAATTGGGGGCTTGTTTCCGATGCTGGACTCCCTTGTTTGGCCGATCCAGGGGCAGACCTTGTCCTTCGATTGAGGTCTCTTAAGGTCCCTATCCACGCCTTCGCTGGACCCTCTGCAATCGTTCTAGGACTGATTTTATCAGGTCTAGGAGGCCAATCCTTCGCTTTCCATGGGTATCCCCCGCTCCATAAGAGAAAACAGTTTTTTGCCGCATTAGAGAAAAGATCTAAATGGGAAAAGGCTACACAAATCTTTATTGAAGCGCCTTATCGCAATGAGCAGTGTTTCAAGGACTTACTGTCTGTATTGCAAGGAGATACCTATCTTACTTGTGCTGTGGATCTTACGTTTTCAACCGAATGGGTGCAGACTCAAAAAATATCCTCCTGGCAGCAAGCTGTAGCGCCTTCTATTCAAAAAAAGCCTTGCGTCTTTTTATTAAAAGCTTAATATTCAGAACGTAATATTAATATAATTAAATAGATTTATTAATTCTTTGCAAAAATAATGGGAAAATGGATAAAATGGATTTATCGCACACAATGCGATCCATTTAGTATGAAAACCATAATAAAAACATTACCCCGAGGAGGGGCTAATAACATGCATAGTAAAGAACAAGAATTACTAGCATGCATCGCGCGGATGGAGAGTCGCGTCGACTTGCTCGAAACGGAACTTTCTTACATTCACGAGATGTTGATTCGCTGTGGGTTTCCTGAAGGCATTACCAGCCTGAAAGATACCATGCAGGAGCTGATCGAGGAAGGATTGATTCCCGAGGAGCAAAAGCGCAAGGCGAATTAACCTGAACGATACAAAGCTAGGTGAAAGGGCGGGCCCAAAAGGTCCGCCTTTTTTTTTATGCTCTTCTCGACTAAAATGAGCCTGATCATGGCAAAACTGATTTTCGAACATTCAGGTGAAGAATGTGAACTTCAGGATGGAGCTCGCATCCAACCAGCTTGTGAAGAAGCTGGAATTCCCTTTTCATGTACGGAGGGGATCTGTGGGACCTGCATCATTGAGGTCGTTGAGGGGATGGAAAATTTCTCCCCGGTCACGCAAGAAGAAATAGATTTTTTGGGCGAGCAAGACGTCGAACGCCTTGCCTGCCAATGTCGCATCCAAGGTGGATGTGTTAAAATACGAGGTTAAGCATGCAACAAATTACAAAAGAGATGACTATTGCAGAAATTTTTTCGACTTTTCCTGATAAAAGCCAAAAGCTCGCACAGGAAATTACAAGTGCGGGACTCCATTGCGTCGGATGTGGAGCTGCAACATGGGAAACCTTAGAAGCAGGAATGTTAGGACATGGGTTTGCTGAAGAAGAAATCGATACTCTCATCGGCAAGCTGAATAGCGTCCTTTTAGAAAAAACAGACCCCTCCACAATCCAATTGACTGCTGCAGCAGCTAAGAAATATCACGCGATCTTAAAAGAAGAAGGCAAAGAAGGTTGGGGTCTTCGCTTTGGAGTTCGTGCAGGCGGGTGTAGTGGATTTGAGTACGAGCTAGACTATGCCAAAGAGCCCCTTCCCGGAGACGAAGTCTTTCATTCCGAAGGAATTTCCATCTTTGTGCAAAAATCGATGGTAGAAAATCTACGCGGCGCGCAGATCGATTATGTCGATAGTCTTCATAGTTCTGGGTTTAAAATTAGCAATCCCAAAGCAAAGGGTTCTTGCGGGTGCGGTAAGTCTCAAACATTTTAATGGGAATTGCTAGACATTTGCGCTCCGTACAGTCAATGTTCATGCTTTCGGCTGTGTGTCAACTTTGCAACACATTTTTACCCTTCTCCCGTGCCTTGTGTGCGCATAGAGATCATGCGTTGTCAAAACTCCAATTTTTCATTCCATTTCAGGCTACAGCAAAGACATTAATGGAAACGAATAGAGCTTGAATACCTAAACATTCACCCAAACGAAATCGCTACATGCCTTCAGAATGGAAGAAACCTCTGGAAAGGAGATGTTGACTGAGGTTGCTTCGCTTAAGTGTCTTCCTCGACGCGTGGCATTTACTCATTATCGTGCTGCTTCGTAGCAGAGTGAACGGATTCGGTTGTGTCTAAAGGTATGGGACGGTCCGGCGTGGAGGGCGGCGGAAATAGAGGTCTCTGTATCGCCTCTAAGCGATGAATTTGGGTTTGCAATTGGTTACGTTCACTTTGTAATACGGTAGAGTTCATTATATTGCATAAGTTAGCAATTTCGTTATTAATTTTATTTTTAAGCAGATATTTTACTGTATTTAAAAAAAATGTATCATCATTAGTTCCTTGTTTCTTTGCTGAAATTACAGCAAATTTATGTAATCGTTTAAAAATATGGAAG
>JAKAAD010000079.1 GCA_021802305.1 bacterium | reverse complement strand
AAGCCAATCCCTGTACCTGTATCAAAATCGGGTACACATTGTGCTTGCAAAAATTGATAATTGAAATGGAGTGTCCAATCCCATTGTTTTTTTAATTCGCCTATTCCCACGTTGATATATCCGCCCCAGTTAGCGCGCTTATAGGCGGTAATGGGGAGTTTTTTGGCGCTGGGATTGTACATGCCTACAAGAAAGATCACGACAGCTTTTTGTAGACTTGCCGGCCAAAATCGATAGCCAAGGGTCACCTGGTTCACAATAAAGCGATATCGATCTTGATAGATGGGGTTAGGGAGATGCTTTGTATTCCAATCATTGATGGAATACTTTACATAGAGCCCTGAATTGAGAATGTTGATCAGCCCAATTTCACCCAGATATCCATAGTGATTATACTCACTATTGATGAGATAGGGTCCTGCATGAATGTAAAAATCTGCGATACTTTCAAAATTCTGATCGTAGCGCACCCAAATGCCATCGAAGAAAGAGCTAAATTGAATGCGTGAATCGACAAACCAAGACATGCGATCGCGACCTACTTGAAAAGAGAGCGTACTCGTTTCATTTTGTATGGCAAACAGGCCAAAATAGGCCTTTTCTATTCGCAATTTGTTAAAAGTGCCGCTTTGAATGCCTGCGTCATTATCGAACTCTAGTTTGATAGCCGACCAGGATCGATTGGCGCGATAATCCAAGAAAAGGTTCACTTCGATTCCATATGCATCGGTGGGTGTAGTTGTTGCGCCGCCCAGTCCTCTTTGGCGGATTCCATTGACTGTTTCTGCTGTTTTTTGAAAGTTGGGACGGATTTCACCACTTACAGAGAGCGCCCCGCCAAGTTGGCGAACAGTGACCTGACGCTTGGTGTTGAGCCATTCGCGTATTGCTTGCACATCCTTTTCTTCAATGTCTTCTCCTTCATCAATCGTGGATGCAAAGAGAGATGCCCGTGAAAGAGAGACAAATAAGACAAAAAATAAGAAGATTTTTCGCAAAAACACCATGCTAATCACGAGGAGTAGAACAAATTTTGCCCCCATGCATACTTTTATTCAAGAGCTGATGTTGGAATTTGGTATAGTAATCGAATATGGCACAAAAAGTACTCATGATCGCAGCTCCTAATGGAGTAGGAAAGACCACCATGGCTCTGGAACTCATTTCACGAGAAAGTTGGCTTTACGATTGGGTAAATGCTGATGAGATTTGCTAAGGGGATTGCCCCTCTTCGACTTGTGGTTAAAAGATCCAGCGCAAGCAGTGCATAGAGTAGAGGAAAGAACAAAACAAATAGGACATTTTGCAGATACAGCGGGCTGTGTTGAAAAATTCCCTTACCGCTATGAGCTTGTTCCTATCAAAAAAGACGTAAGAAGGTCAAACAAAGAGGTTCTTAATTTTCACATTGCAATTCTGATGGAGAGGGTCGATTTCCGCATGAAGTGTCGCGTTGAAAATGGATTCATCAATTTTTAATAACGAGTCGTTGGATATTTATTTTAAAAGTTTTGCTTCGACCTGAGCAAGCCGGCGAATGGTGCCTACAATGCTATCGGGGTTGAGAGAGATGGAATCAATGCCGGATTCTACCAAAAAGGCAGCAAAATCGGGATAATCACTTGGAGCTTGCCCACAAATGCCAACTTTTCTTCCTTTTGCATGGGCGTCTTTGATGAGCGAACGAATGGAATCTTTGATTGCAGGATTGCGTTCATCGAAGCTTGCAGCAAGTTCTGTGGAATCTCGATCAATTCCTAGGGTGAGTTGTGTCAAGTCATTCGATCCAATGGAGAATCCGTCGAAACGATCGGCAAATTCTTTGGCAAGGATAATGTTGGAGGGAATTTCAGCCATTACATAAATGAGTAGATTGTTTTTTTTGCGCTGGAGGCCGTTTTGTTCAAGGACATGTAATACGTTATCTGCTTCGTCAAGCGTGCGGCAGAAGGGAATCATCACAATGACGTTTTGCAAACCAAGCTGATCGCGAACGCGTTTGATAGCGGCACATTCTAATGCAAAACCGTCGCGATAATGAGGGCTGTAATAGCGCGAAGCGCCGCGAAAACCCAACATGGGGTTTTCCTCTTTGGGCTCAAATTGTGCACCTCCAATGAGGTTTGCATATTCGTTCGTTTTAAAATCGCTCATGCGCACAATTACGGGATTGGGATAATGCACGGCGGCAATTTTTGCGATCCCTTGCGCAAGGTGGTCGATGAAATATTCGCTTTTATTTTTGTAGGTTTTAGTGAGTTCTTCAATTTGATCGCGCACTTTGCGATCGCGTAGTTGAGAAAATCGAACAAGAGCAAGAGGGTGGATTTTGATGATGTTGTCAATGATGAATTCCATGCGTGCTAATCCCACTCCTTGACAAGGAAGTTGCCACCAACGAAATGCGCCAATGGGACTCGCAATATTCATGAGAACGTCTGTTTTGATTTTAGGAAGAGTGCGCAGGTCCTCTTCCTTTGCTTCATAGGAGAGGATGCCTTTGTACACAGTTCCGATGTCGCCTTCTGCGCACGAGAGCGTGATCTCTTTCCCATTTTTAAGAACGGAAGTTGCAGCATTTGTCCCCACAATTGCAGGAATGCCAAGTTCTCGGCTGACAATTGCTGCATGGGAGGTGCGCCCTCCTAAATCAGTGATGATGCCGGAAGCTCGTTGCATAATGGGCACCCAATCGGGAGAGGTCATCTTAGTGACGAGAATCGATCCCGTTTGGAATGTCTCCATCTGCTGGACGGTTTTAATAATTTGTACTTTCCCATGCGTGATCGCCTGACCGATAGCAAGGCCTTCTATGAGTTTTTCTCCTTTCTCTTTGAGGGTAAATGATTGAAAAAGCAGCTGCTTCTTTTGCGTTTGGACAGTTTCAGGACGCGCTTGTACGATGTAGAGCTCGTTGTCAATGCCGTCTTTTACCCACTCGACATCCATGGCTCTTCCATAGTGTTGCTCAATGAGAACAATCCAGTTCGCTAATTGAAGAATCTCTTGATCGTTTAAAACGTGAGTGTTTTGTTCTTTGGGAGAAGTGGGAATGTTTTTGGTGTTCTGTTGAGATCCATACACCATCTTTTTTTCCTTTTTCCCTAATACTTTTTCGATAATGGGTGAAACATTTTTATTGTGGAGTAAGGGTTTAAAAACCATGTATTCATCCGGATTGACACTTCCCTGAACGACATTTTCTCCCAGGCCCCAAGCGGCATTGATGACGACGACCTTAGGAAAGCCCGTATCGGGATCTAAGGAAAATGCAACGCCGGCTCCTGCTCGATCTGCGCGGACCATCTTTTGAATGCCAATAGAGAGTGCAATGCCAAAGTGATCAAAACCTTTTGCTTCTCGATAGGCGATTGCGCGATCGGTGAAGAGGGATGCATAACATTTGACACAAGCTTCGAGAAGATCTTTTTCTCCGCGGATGTGAAGGAATGTCTCTTGCTGTCCTGCAAAACTTGCTGTGGGTAAATCTTCAGCAGTTGCACTACTTCTCACTGCAACATCTAGATTTTTGGCGTGATAACGATGACTCAGCTCCTTGTAGGCAGCACAGATTTCCTCTTTAAAATCTGCTGGAAATTGACTCGCAAGGATCCATGTGCGAATTGCATGGCCTGCGGTTTTTAACACGCGGATATTTTGCACGTTGATCTTTCTAAGACATGCTTGGATTTTTTCTTGCAGGTGATTGAAATGAAGAAAGGCAAAGTAAGCGTCCGATGTCGTTGCAAAGCCGCCGGGGACTCGAATGCCCCGAGAAGAGAGATGGGCGATCATCTCTCCCAGAGAAGCGTTCTTTCCACCAACGAGAGGGACATCTTGTTTTCCCAAAACATCAAACCAGCGGATGTATTCTGGTTTTCCAGGCTTTTCAAGTGGTAGAGCCACCATAAATTTTCTATGTCGATTTCGCTACGTTAAAGGGCATGCACCGGAATGTTGCCAAATGTGCACCCGCTTATATTCCCTTGTGCAAGGATCGTACCCGGATGCAGAGTGATGGTCATTCCTTTTCCACTAATACCACGATATTGAAATTCAGGAAAGCTACACGTGCTCATAATGGATTGACGCGAGTGATGCCATTGGTAGGGACGCGCTTGAAGCTCCGATAAATGCATTTTTTCAAATTGTTGCATGTATGCACGACGCAAGGTTTTTGGGGAGTATATTCTCATGATCTCAGATATATCAAAAAACTAAAGAGTAGGCTCCAAAAATAGAGAGCAAATTCTTATAATGGCTAGCTCATGGAACGAGACCAAGGGCTTAACCCGCAACAGCAGCAGGCAGTGGAACACATGGAGGGACCGCTTCTCATTTTGGCAGGGGCAGGTTCTGGGAAAACTCGTATAGTAACGCATCGCATTGCGCATCTTCTCAAAATGGGGATATCTCCTTCCGAAATATTAGCTGTTACTTTTACCAATAAGGCTGCAGAAGAGATGCGAAGGCGCATTGAGGGGATCACCCGTCAATCGATACTCGCCTGTACATTTCATAGTTTGTGCGCGCGGATTTTGCGAGCTTCGATTGCCTTTCTTGGGTTTTCGACAAATTTTGTGATCTATGACGAAGATGATAGTGAAAAGCTCTTGCGCACGTGTATGGAAATGCTGCACCTCAAAGAAGAAAAGGGAGCGCTTAAACGCTATCGCGCTGCCATTTCTGCAGCTAAAAATGCTCTTATTGGGCCGACACGCAAGGAGTT
>JAKAAD010000078.1 GCA_021802305.1 bacterium | reverse complement strand
ATTTTTCGTGCTCCTGTTCCACTTCTGCAGGAGGTTTTTCGACAATCTCTACCCCTTTGACTCCCGGAAGATCTTTGACATAAGAAACAATTGAATTTGCGAGGAGTTCATTGTTGGGAAGATTGTAAATGTAGACCTTCCCCTCTTTCACCTGAATGTTGACTCGATATTCATAGTAATTGACATCGACGAGAGCCTGGATATAGCCCTGAAGATACACATCAGATGATATCTCGACGCGTGCGGGGACGCTATCTTTCGAAGTCGGGACAGGAGGGTCGATCTTCTTTTCTTGTTCTTTGGGAGTCCCTTGTATCTCCGTGATGAAAAATAGGGAGCAGCAAATCGAATAGATACATGCAGCCTTTGAAAGCATGAAGACTCCCCCGTTTGCATCTATAACTAATCGGAAAGTTTCTGAGCAAGACGGGGTTGTGTTACACGTAAAAGGCTTCTGTAATTCTAACTATTGACCATTTTAAGTAAATTAAAGAAAGAGAATTTCCACTTGATACTTATGCTGGGTATTCGCTTTGAATGGATCGAACGTGTACTGCGGCTTCTCCACGAGGAGTTTTTTGAATTTCAAACTCTACGCGTTCGCCTTTATCGACGCTTTTTTCCGTGCTATCAATTGCCGTGCGGTGGAAAAATAGATCCTTTTTTCCTGAATCGGGAGAGATAAACCCATACCCTTTTGTTTCATCATACCACTTTACAGTACCTTGAATTTTTTCATTTGACATAACATGTCTCCATCTATATTTGTTCTATGACCTGTTTGAGAAGAATGCGATGACAATGATGAACATCTTTGCAGCTACAAAGCAATGAAAGGGTGTGCGTTTTTGCTTCTTTAGCTAGTTTTTGCAAAGTTTCCTCTTTGCCTTTTAAGCTTGCTAAATACCGCTTTCGAAACTCAGCCCAAGAGACTTTCCCTTGTTTCCAGGCTTCGATGAGTTCCCTTTCCGTGCCTAATTCCTTCAACCAGAGATCAATTTTATCTTTACGCACACCTCGCGGCCATATTCGCATGACTAAAATGCGTTTGCCGTCTTTTTTTTCGGTTTTATCATAAACCGTTTTTTCGATGTTGATCATACTCAATCTCTAGTAAGAATGCTAGCATTTTATATAACCTCACTCAACCTGAATGGTTGTGATCCTTCCAAATCCTCTCTAAAAACCTAATCATATTGAGTAGAGTAAGTCTTCCTGTATTGGTATTTTGAGGGCTAGGGTGGTAGCACATATAAAGCTCTGGAAGCCCGTCTATCTTCACCTTACCCCCATGTTGAAAACGCACTCCCTGCACATTTTTCCCCTCCTGTTTTGCATACCACAGAAAGGCATTCAGGGCAAATCTCCCTAAAACGAGCACACATGTGATGTTCTTAAGCAACTTGATCTCGTTCCATAGATAAGGCGCGCAATTATGCATTTCCTTAATGCTTGGAAGATTGCTAGGAGGCACACACTTCACTCCTGCCGTAAGGAAAAACACCCCTTAAGTTTTTGACCATCCTGCACGTGCACTGAATAAGGAAGCTCTGCACATTTAACCTGGTAAAGCGCTTTAAACAAAAACTCTGCAGAGGCATCTCCGGTAAAAATTCTACCCGTGCGATTGCCTCCTTGAGCCGAAGGTGCTAATCCTAGAATCAATAGCCAAGCCTTGGGATCGCCAAAGCCGGGCACGGGCCGTCGCCAATGAGAACATCCTTGAAAACGCTTTGCTTCGGGAACAGTTTCGCGATATTTCACAAGTCTCGGGCATTTTTGACACTGAATGAGATATGGGTTGAGCTTCGCAAACGATGAAAAAACCTTCAACTTTCTTTTTTGCACTTGCACACCCTGTCTCCTTGCCATATCATGCTTCCATCATGGGGGGCAATAGCTCAGTGGTTAGAGCAGCGGACTCATAACCCGTCGGTCCCTGGTTCAAGTCCAGGTTGCCCCATCTTCCTCACCAGCACTATCCATTGCACTTACACAAAATGAAAGCAAGGATCATACCACTTTTGATCAACCATGCGAAAAACCGCAATAGCTCCCTGAACAATTGCGATTCTTGCTAGGATGACGAGAGCTCGGGGGATCAGTGAGGCTGCACCATTTTTGAAGTATTATTGGGTCAATTTTGATGAAGATGAATCGAAAGCAACTGCGAATTATTTTGGCAGTCACCTTTGGAAACATTTTAGAATGGTATCAAGCATATGCATATATATATCTCGCCCCAGTTTTAGCAAAACTTTTTTTCAACTTTCATTCAAAAAATGCTGACCTACTGCTTGCTTTCGTAATATTTGGCATCGGATTCATTACCCGCCCTATCGGAGGCTTTATTTTCGGCCGTTGGGGGGATTTACTTGGAAGAAAAAGTGCATTCGTTTGGTCTATTGTCATTATCACCATTCCCACATTTCTTATGGGGAGCTTACCCACATATGAAGCATGGGGTATATGGGCAGCGATCAGTCTTTTAGGATTGCGCTTAGTACAATCTATTTCTGAATGCGGAGATGCTCCTGGGTCTTTTTGCTTTCTCTATGAAAATGCTACTCAGGGAAATACAAAATTTATGACTAGTTGGGGCTCAGTTGGAAATCAAATTGGTGCACTCATTGCCATATTTGAAGCACTCTTTTTGGATCAATATATGAGCGAATCTTTTCTTCTTGCTTGGGGATGGAGGATCATGTTTTGGGTGGGAAGTGGATTGGGATTATTTGGACTCCTCTTACGCGAAACACTCGATGAAACCCCTACATTTAAAAACCTCGTTAAACATCATCATGTTGATGCGGAAAAATTCATCTCTATCATCAAAAAATATAAAGGACCTATTTTTCTAGGTACTTCGTATGGCGCGATTAATGCAGTGACATTTTACTTAATAGCCACTTTCTTACCAAGTTATTTTCATGAAACATCTGGTCTCGATGATCATGTGAATGCTTTGGTCTCCATAACAATTTTACTTTTTTCTACTATATTATTACCCATTTTTGGTTACTTTGGTGAAAAATACAGTATAAAATTAATGATGATATGGAGTGCAATTTCCATAATTTTTCTAACTGCAATAATGTATTGTTTAATGTATTTTAATCATATATACATCTTTTTAGCAGTCACATATTTGTATATCATTCCAATCACCTGCATATCTGCGTTCATCCCTATTCTTCTTCTTCACCTTTTTATTGCACCTGTTCGCTTTACAGGAGTGGGCATTGCATTTAATTTAGCAGATGGCGTTATCGGTGGATTCACTCCAGCCATTGCCATTACACTAGCACTCTATACAAAAATTCCGAGCAATTTTTTGATTTTCGTATTTTTATGCTCGCTAATATCTTTGATTGCCTATTTCAAGATAAGAGATTAATCTTTTTCGCAATAAGATCAATTCTCGAAAAATTAAAACTAACTCTTCCGTCATCAAGAAGTGCAACTTTTTCTAAATATCCATCTATTACTTGCTTAAAAAAAATTGATTTGAGAGTTGTCGGCAGTATGTTTAAATAAGTAAACCATTGAATAACATAATTTTCAAATTCAGTCCGGGAAGGAAAAACTATATTTTGATGAACCAAGCTCAAGTGACGTGGAATAAATTGATATTTCAAAAGCAATTCTTCATATTTTTTCACGGTTTGGAAATGCCATCCTGGCGAAAAATCCTGAAAATATCCTTTCCACATATTAGCACGGATCAAGGTATCTATCACTTCTTCCAATTCTACTGAGATATTCAAGGGAATTGTGGCTATAAGACTTCCTTGCAGTTTCAAGCTTTTTGCAGCGCGTTCAAAAAAACTCGCTGGCTCTTTAAACCATTGCAATGCAAATGAGGAAAAAATGACATCCAGAGGTTTATCGCTCTCAAAAAATTGCCCATCTTGTACAGAAAAAGTGATGTTGGGGTAGTTTTCTTTGGGGTATGTTTTTTGAGCATAACTGATCATCTCTGTAGAAAGATCAATTCCTGTCACCTCTCCCTTTTCGACACATTTTGCGATTTGTACAGTGATTTTTCCATCACCACATCCCACATCGAATATGCATTCACTTCCCGTAAAGTGTACTTGTTCATTTTTTAAAAGTTGCATGGCAGCCTCGTACTGCGCAGACGAATGATTATGGTAATCATTTGCTTGCCATACATGTTGAATTGTTGCTATTGACATATTATCTCCAAGGTTTAACTGTCTAAAATTCGTGATGCGTTCATAGAATACCACAAACGTGGATGCCCAAATCTTTCTTGAGACTTTTCAAAAGTCATCCCCACTTTTTGTAACACGCGCTGTGATGCAATATTTTCTGGATGAACAGTTGCAATGAATTTTTTTATATTCGATTCCAAACAAGGAACGACTCTATATTTATTAGTATTTACAAAATTAAACATTACTCCCTTTGCTGCTTCAGTGCAAAATCCATGTCCATGATATATTTCGTGAATAATATATCCAATTTCCAAAACACCACGATCTTCGGTAGGTATAAGATCGATTTGTCCAATAAAACTCCCATCTGATCTTTGAAAGATCGAAAACAAGCCATATGGTCTCGCACAATTTATAACCTTTTCATTAATTAATTCTCTTACTTCATTTGTACTACGAGGCATACCATGGTCAAAATATTTTGTAATTTTCTCATTTCCATATAGATCAATACATTCTTGAAAATCACTCTCTTCATATGAACGGATATAA
>JAKAAD010000077.1 GCA_021802305.1 bacterium | reverse complement strand
ACCAAGATCCTGGAACTGTCTGAGGACAGGCAACCATTTTCAGAACCCACTACAGATTTAAATACAAATAAAGGCGAGTATCCAACAGAAAAATGCGATATTAAGAATAAAAAAATTCAAGGTATCAAAGAACTTCTTCCAGAGCTGAATACGACTACTTGCGAATCCATTATACAAAAACCGCTCTCTGCACGAGAAGCAGTTGAAAACGCTTTGCAGATGAGGCGTAGGTTGAAGTTTTTACATTATTTGTTACACAATAACATGGACAAAAATGCGGAGAAGATCAAGGATGACGATCTCTGTTCTGAGGAGGCGTTAGGTACATTGGAGGCATACATAGATGAACATGGGTTTTCTCGTGAGATACTAGAATGGTTGCTCGTCTCTCATAACATTTTATTGCCGCAAGAGGTTCCCGGATGAAGATCCCCAGCATAACAAAAGAACAAAATTTTATTAGAAACGTGCTAGAATACAGTTCTTTACCTGCAAACATGAAAAAAAATGTGGAAAACTGGCTCGAAACATTATGCAATCCCCAAACAAGTGAGCAGGCAATTGAGGATCAAGCAGGTGAAATTCTTACAAAAATAGTCCCATTAAAAGCAACACAGTCACAACGATTTTCAGTGAGAACAAATAAAGAAAAGCTGTTGCAATGTCTATTTTATCGAGCAATTAACAAAAATCCTAAAGTTATAATTAGGGATGCTGAGAATGTTAAGGAATCGACTTTCGTTCCACTATCGAAGAGGGCGAGTTCGATCTACCTGCCATATATACTGGAAGGTATCTTGAGCAATATTGTGGTACGGGTTTTGTGGAGTATTTCTGTGTTCTTTGGTGTGTATCAAGCAGGACGCTCTATCTATTGGCGAATCATACAGCATTCTGGGGAAAGGGTGATTGACGTTAGCAATATCTACAAACAAATCGTAGATGTGCTAGAGAAGATAAGAATGAAGGTAGTCATTTACGGTTTGTTACCTCTTGGTAGTATATTTTGCATACAACAAATAAGCCGTCTTGGACCAAAGATTCCCTATGTCACAGAGCCGCTGCAGGCTCTTCCTCTTGTTAAAATTATAGATGTATCTTTGACATGTTTGGCGAAGTCTCCTTATACAATGACCAGGTTTATGCTGGCAATAGCTTTGGAAGGAGCTCAATTTGTTTGGGAAAAGAGCGGCGCGTTGGGTTCTTTCTTCATGGAACTAAGAAAAAAAGGGGAAATAGATTGCGAGCGTATTGCCAAACAAAATGCATTTGAAGTATGGAAAGATGTCATTGCTAAAAAAACATCTTCAGGAAACACTGTTTCGTAAAGTCCTACTGTGAGACACGACCTCTACGTCTCACTTTTTTGTTCCCATTTTTTGCGCACATCGATGATGGCTCCTGTAATATCTCCTCGCTTTAAAAGAGCGAGGATTTCATGAGCAACGTCTTTTGGCTCTAGGAGGGAATCTTCTTCCTCAGGGAAATTGTTTTGTCTCAGTGCAGTACGGGCACGTTGTGGCACGATGACGTTAATGAGGATCTCTGGACGCTCTTCCGCAAGCCCTTGGGTAAAATTGACAACCGCTGCTTTTGTACTTGAGTAGATAGCAAAATGGCCCCGTCCTCGCGAATAGCTAGAGGAGGCAATATTGATCATGTGGCCTCCTTCCTTGATCCGCGCGCACTTGCAACAATAAATCAAGGATTTGAGATTGGCATCAAGCTGTGCGCCAATCTCTTGATCTGAGAGTGCAGAAAGGGGATTGAACTTGAGAAGTCCTACGCTATTGATTAAGCCATCAAGAGGACCATGTTTTGCATAAATGGTCTGGAAGATCTGTTCGACAGCACCAAAAGAAGTTAAGTCTACAGGATAATGAAGAGATGTGGTAGAGAGGCTCAAGACGTGAGCGCCCTCTTTTTCTAAAGAAGAGCAGATGGCTTTGCCAAGGCCGCCCGTACCTCCGGTCACTACGTACCGTTTTCCTTTAAGAGATATAGGCGAATGAGAGGTCTTTCGGTTTTGCGGCCAAATGCGAAGAATTTGTTCTGCTAAAAAGAGATCGAGCTCAGTGGTGATTTTGATATTTTTTTCATCTCCCCAAGCAAAGTGAACGGGGTTTCCCGTGCGCAATACGAGACTGCAATCGTCTGAAGAGTCACTCAAGCCATTTTCTTGTGCGAGGCGATGTGCCCATAAAATGAGAGGATAAGAGAATGTTTGAGGAGTTTGTCCTCGTAAATATTTGGAGCGCCGAGGGATGATATCGATGAAGGGAGGATGGGGGGCATAGACAATCGCGTCAGAAGAGGGTATGCACGTGTCAATGGCGCCATGAGCGCGAGCGCCCTCGATATTTTCCTTTAGGATTTCTTGGGCCACAAAGGGACGAACCGCATCGTGAATGAGTACGACATCTGTTTCAGGACCACAAGCTAAGAGTCCCAAAAGAGAGGATTCTTGGCGCGTGATTCCACCTTTAATGATCTTAATGGCTATTTTTTGTAGATATGGGGCAATTTCTTTCGTAACGGTATCTACCCAAGTAGGAGAACAGACCACAATGATCTCGTCAAAAAGTTGTGAAGAGATCAGCTCGCTCAGAGCGTATTCATAAATTTTCTTTCCACTTAGGCGATGAAACTGTTTGGGAACAGGACTCCCAAATCGAGCTCCCTGCCCAGCCATAAGAAGAATAGCCTTTGTTTTTTGTTGTGCCATTTCCCTTGCATTATACCCAAGAGACGTGAAAAAATTAGTCCTTATTGATCTTGGGCTCTTTTTTAGAAGTACAGGAATTCCAAAACGAAAGCAAGTGCCTGAATAGCTCAGTTGGTAGAGCAATGCATTCGTAATGCAAAGGTCGCTGGTTCGACTCCGGCTTCAGGCATTTCACCGGACAAAGTCTCTGCAAAGAGCATTTGTCCGGTTTTTTTATTTTCTAACCCCTTGCTTTTCTGTACAATAAGAGTGAACACAGATTGAGAGGGATGGTTCGACAACGATCTTCTCGAAAATGCAGTTTTGCAGGGAATATGGAACCAAGCAATGTTTGTGTACTTTTCTAAGTTATTGCTCAAGTTTACAAGAGACAGGACGCATCTGCTCATGTAAAAATTGTGCGCGAAGATGGGGGATCTCTGATGCAGTTGCCTCTTGCTTTTCAAGAGTATTGAGCAGGTGAGCACGTTGGCATCGAAAAAAGAGGGTATCGAGCTGCATGGGACTTATCCCAGTTACCCAGTTAAGATCGCATCCAAGGTTTAAGAGACTTAGTGCCTCGAGCACTTCTTGTGTTTTGAGTTCGTAGGAATGGGTCAAAAGACCATAGGCGCGACAGACCTCATCCTTGATCGCAGAATTTTCTTGTGAGGCTAGTTCTTTGCGAATGGATTTTTCTGCTCCCATCCACTTCATTGCTGCACCATGAATGGTGCTCAGGATGTTTTCTTCGCTTACACCTAAAGTAAAGCGATTGCGTAGTATGAGGATATCACCAATCCATAGATCTTCGTGTTCTCCCAAGCCTGTCGCTTCCACAGATTCCTCTTTTTCTTGTTGGAGCAATTCTTGTAGCTTTTTGGAGTGAATGAGTGCGGGGATATGAAGGTATGCTTTTACGATCAACCCTGTGCCGCAAAGATGAGGATCCGATGTTAAATAGCCAAAACGAGGGGAGTAAGCAAACTCTGCTCGCTTGCTGAGTTCTGCTTCAATTTTACTCAACCGCTCCCATGCACTTTCCCAGGTGCCTTCAGAATCACTCCATTGGATTTGCAGGTGATCTTGGATATTCAAAAGAGCAAGAAATTGGCCGCTGTCGTCAACAATAAAGCCTTGCCCATTCGAGGTATTTTCAAAGCTTCGAGAAGAAAGAAAATGCTCGTAGAGGTATTCCTTGTCCATGGGCGTTAGTTCTTCTGCTTTGAGAAGAGAGGCGTGGTTTAGTTGCGGCAGGGTGAGCAATCCGTCGCAAAGAGAGAGCAGCGTACGCTGGAGTTCTGCTTGGGCTAATTTACCAGGAAAAAAAGAGCGTGCGAGATTGCGATGTAAGGAAAAAGAAGTCCCTAGCCAAATGGGATTCGATTGCTTTTCCCACAAAGTGTGGTCAAGAAGGGTTGGGGGAAGATGGGGGTTTTTCGCCATGGCTCATTTTTTCCAATAGGGTTTTAATTTGGTCGCGGATCCATGCCGCCTGTTCGTAATTTTCCTTTCGCAATGCATCGTTGAGCGCTTCGTTTAATGAAGTAAGCTGACTCGATGTTGGAAAAGAGGTAGGAGTGGTGGGCGATTTTCCTACATGCAGGGGAGATCCTTTTTTTCTCTCTCTTTTTTTGCGCGTTTGCAGAGGGATTGCATTTTCTGCGGAAAGACCAGCGACGAGCACATCGGCAAAAACAGAATAGCATTCAGGGCATCCTAAGAGGTCTCCTGTTTTTACCGCTTCCAGAGGAGTGCGGCAACTAGCGCAATAGAGACCGGTGCCTCCTTCTGCCTGTTTTTCGCGAGCAGAGGGCGCAATTTCTCCATGGAGTTTTTGCTGTAGGATGGGACACACTTCACACATTTCGGTAATGGTGATCGTGTCATTGGCGATTTCTTTGTAAATCACTTTAATGGACCGTTTGCAGTGGCTACATTCGACAGGGCGTTCTGCCATATATACGAAAAATAATTCAAAGCCTGGTTTTTGGCTATGGCAGCTTCTTTGCTAAAAACTTCAACTTTTGCATCCATTTCAGTGTATTGACAATTTAAAATGTCGTTTTTATTAATAAAAAAAGACTAATTATGAAAATAAAAGAGAATTGTTGGCAAAAAAAATTCAACGATATCGCATGGGCAGTAACAGGGCCATTCAT
>JAKAAD010000004.1 GCA_021802305.1 bacterium | reverse complement strand
TCCTGTGGGAAATATATGTCGTTCTCCTGCACTTGGCGCTGCGCTACAAAATAGTCTTGAGCAAATGGGAAAAAAAGATGCCCTTTTCATCGACAGTGCAGGACTTACTGCCTATTATCTAGGACAATCAGCGGATTTGCGCATGCAACATGCGATGAAAAAACGCGGAATTGTCATCGATCACGTGGCAAAGCTCTTTCATGCGAACGATTTTGCACGGTTTGATTGTATCTTTGCTGTAAGTAAAGAAGTGGAGGAACACCTCATGGGACTTGCGCGCACTTTGGAAGAGAAAAAAAAAATTCAAATGGCCACTGAGTTTTCGGAAAAATATAAAGGCGAAGAAATTCCTGATCCGTATTATCTAGGAGCAGATGCCTTTGACCACGTTGCGGAGATGGTCCTCGATGCAGCCAAAGGAATTGCGAAATATCAATGCGGGCTTCTACAAAAATAGTCCATCTCAAAAAGACTACTCTAAAAAGAGTTCTCGGTGTTCTCGATCTCTTCGCAGTGAGTTATGGAGATCTTGGTTCATCGATTTTTTATGCATTGGGAGTAACGGCGTTTTTTGCTTTGGGAGCTACTCCCATTGCGCTCGCCATCGCAGGGGTTGTGTTTGTCTGTACTGCATTTACATATGCAGAAATGACATCGATGATCCATGAATCAGGAGGATCTGCAAGCTTTTCTCGCTATGCATTTAACGATCTTATTTCTTTTATTGCAGGTTGGGGACTCCTTCTCGACTACGTCGTGACGATTGCAATTTCTGCGTTTGCCGTTTCTCCCTATTTGAGGATTTTTTTTGAACCTTTCAGTGAAGTTGATGTGCAAATTTCGATAAGCGTCGTGATCATTTTAATTCTCATGGTGATCAACATTTTGGGGGTAAAACAATCTACGCGCAGCAACTTAGCGTTAACAAGTCTTACGCTTTTAGTGGAATTTGTCATCATTGGCATTGGATTTGCCTATCTTTTTCACTTTGAGACATTTATAGACCATTTGCGCATTGGAGTTCCTCACGTCGATTGGTCTCCTAATTGGAAAAATTTTGGATTAGGAGTTGCCATGGCGATGGTGGCTTATACGGGATTAGAAACAGTAGCACAACTTGCAGGAGAATCGGAAAAACCTATGAAAACGCTTCCTCGTGCCATCATCATTACGATGTGCGTTCTCCTATTCATTTATTTGAGCTTATCAAGCATCGCAATGACCGCGATTTCTCCTCAAGAATTGGGGACGACGTTTCAAAGTAATCCGATTTCTGGAATTGTAAGCGCAGTTCCCTTTGGAAAGGAAACTTTAAGTGCCGCAGTTGCCATTGTAGCGGCTCTTATTTTGATTGCGGCTTCGAATGCAGGTCTCGTAGGAGCTTCGAGACTCTCTTACAACATGGGAGAGTATTATCAACTTCCGCGCTTTTTCTTTCGAGTGATCCCGCGCTTTCGCACTCCTGCGAAGGCATTAGTCTTTTTTAGCCTCCTTGCAATTGCACTCATTCTCGCAAGCGAAGGTGAGCTAAGCTTTTTGGCTGATCTTTACAATTTTGGTGCCATGATCGCTTTTTTTTCTGCACACATGTCTCTACTCATACTTCGCATTCGCAAACCTTTTTGGCAACGGCCTTTTCGCCTGCGTTTGGGAATTCGCATTAATGCATTTACTTCTCTACCTATCACTGCAATCATTGGTGCTTTGGTAACCTTTAGCGTGTGGTGTCTAATTATCATTACAAAGCCTGTTGGAAGGTATATCGGTATTGCCTGGATGATTTTAGGAACAGCCATGTACCTCTTTTATCGGCGCAAAAGCCGCATCAAACCGGGTGCTCGCATTGCCATTGAAGAAATTAAAATTCCAGGATATCATCTCATTACATTTCATCGGATCTTGGTTCCCATTCGCACTGCATTGCAAACAGATACGATGCAAGCAGCTGCAGAAATTGCAAAAGTGCATCGCGCGAAACTCACAGCGCTACACGTTCTCGATGTTCCCTATGCTCTTCCGCTCAATGCTACGCTCTTTGATAGAGTCACCCAAGCGGAACTTTTACTCAAACGTGCAGAGGCAATTGCACGCGATCTCAATGTAGAAATCGAATTAATGATGATCCGAGCTCGCTCCGTTTCTAATTGCATTTTAGATATTGCAAAAAAAGGGAGATACGATCTCGTCATCCTCAGTGCAATGTACGCCGATGAAGGAGAAACCAAAGAGCGAAGATTAGGGCCTATCGTAGGAAAAGTCTTGAGCAATGCTCCCTGTCGCGTTTGGGTTTGTCAATAGAACTTGGTATAATTCTTCCGCGTTCAAGGACAACAATGCGGTCTGCGATCGCTTGTACTATCGGTAGATCATGCGAGATGAAAAGAATCGCGAGGTGCAGTTCTCGGGCAAGCTGTTTGAGTAATTGAGCGATATTCAGTTGTGTTTGTGCGTCGAGCATAGATAGAGCTTCATCACATATGAGAAAGCGAGGTTGGAGCATGAGAGCTCGTGCAAGAGATATTCGTTGGCGCTCGCCCCCGCTACATGCATGGGGATATCTTTTGAGCA
Source organism: bacterium (assembly GCA_021802305.1). Taxonomy (GTDB): domain Bacteria; phylum Chlamydiota; class Chlamydiia; order Chlamydiales; family Rhabdochlamydiaceae; genus JAKAAD01. Next base: position 19,390 of record JAKAAD010000004.1, on the reverse strand, counting down.
ATGCAGGGTCTAACCCCACGCGGACTAAACTTTGTTCGAGGATAGCTTTTTCTTTGCGCAGTTTGTGAATGACAAGTGGTTCGCGCAAGATGGTTTCCACAGTCATCATTGGGTTTAAGGAGGAAGCAGGATCTTGAAAAACGATTTGACATTGCCTGCGAAAAGAGAAGAGTTCTCTTTTTGACAGGGAAAGAAGGGAGCGATTTTCGAAAAAAATCGATCCACCGGTTGGTTCTTCCAAACGAAGGAGTAAGCGAACGAGAGTAGATTTTCCAGCACCGCTTTTTCCTACAAGTCCTACTATTTCTCTTTCATGGATCGCGAGGTGAAGATCTTTTAGCACTTGCTGTTTCCGGTTACGATGACTGTAATCTTTACAAAGCGCTTGGGTGGTGATGAGGGGAGATTTTTCGCCTTGAACAACACTTTTTGAACGATGCAAGCGTTGCGTATAGGGATACGGTTGCGAAGAAAAAAATGTCGTTGTCAATGTGCGTTCAAGGACGCGGCCTTCTTGCATGACATGGACAGAATCTGCAATGGTGTTTACTGCATGAAGATCATGCGAGATGAGGAGAATGCCCAGTCCATGATTTCTTTGAAGAGATTTCAGCAGTAGGAGAATTTCTTGTTGGGATTCCCTATCCAAGGAAGTTGTTGGTTCGTCCGCAATGAGAATCTTTGGTTTGGCGGCTAAAGCAATGGCTAGAAGAGTCCTTTGCCTCATTCCCCCACTCAGCTGATGCGGGTAGGTGTAATAATGATGTTCTTGTAATCCCAATTCTTGCAAGAGGTCTACGGCATAGTGATGCGCTTCCTTATTGGAGAGATGGGGAATGTGTGTATGAATTGTTTCCAAAATCTGATCGCCAATCCTCATGAGAGGGTTGAGGGCTGTCAGGGCGTCTTGAGAAACGAATGCAATGTGCGATCCGCGAATGCGCTGCATTTCTTTCAAGGAGAGCTCCAAAAGATTTTGTCCTTGGTAGAGAATTTTTCCAGAAATAGATGCATAAGACGGCAACAATCGAAGGATTGCTTTGGCCGTGATGCTCTTTCCGCAGCCTGATTTGCCTACAAGAGCAAGAATTTCACCACAATGAATTGCGAAGTGCATATTGCGCACGATAGAAAGCGATGCATCTTTCGTAGTGAGTGAGACAGTGAGCTCTTCTACTTCGACAGTTGGATTCATGGCGATCTCCTTGGGTCGAAATGATTGTGCAGTGCATCGCCCATCAACGTGAAACCAAATAGGGAAATGCTCATGAGGCCAGCAGGAAAAAAGAGGCGCCAGGGATAGAAGCGAAGGGCAGAAAGCCCATCATGGATCATGGTACCCCAGCTCACAACGGGCGCTTGTACGCCCAGTCCTAAAAAACTTAAAAAAGCTTCGGCAAACATGGCGGAGGGAATTGTCCAGGTAAGAGTTGCAATGATGGGGCCATATGCATTGGGAATCAAATGGAAGAGAAGAATGCGAAAACGCGAAGCTCCTAATGCCCGCGTTGCAAGGACGAATTCGCGTTCTTTGAGTTCTAATACTTTACTGCGCACAATGCGTGCCATGTTCACCCATCCGGTGCAGCTTAATGCGATGACCATTGCAGAAATGCCCGGACCCATGAGAACAATGCAGAGGATGACGATGAGAAGATAGGGGATCGAATGAAGAATATCGGCAAAGCGCATGAGAAGCTCGTCGCTCTTTTTCCCCAAAAATCCTGCCACTCCCCCGTAGAGAGTTCCTATGAAAAGGTCGATGAGCGATGCAGTAAGCCCTACAAAAAGGGAGATGCGAGCTCCCCACCAGCAGCGCGTAAAAAGATCACGTCCCAACTCATCCGTGCCAAACCAAAATGTAGCACAGGGGGAGAGGTTTTTGGATGCAAGATGAGCATCGCAATAATTATGCGAAGAAAGAGATGGACCAATGCAAGCTAAGAAAGCGATAAGAATGATGAGCGAAGCGCCTATCCAGAAAGAAATATTTTTATGCATTAGGTAGTTTTCTCCGCATCCGAGGATCAATCCATAGGTAGAAAAGGTCAATGATGAAATTGATACAGAGTAATAAGGCGCTATAAAAAAGGGCAAGACCCAGGATCATTGTGTAGTCGCGATTGATAATGCTCATGACAAACCATTGTCCAAGGCCAGGAATGCCAAAGATTTTTTCAATGGCAAAACTTCCAGTAAAAATGGCAACAAATAGAGGTCCAAGATATGCAAGAAAGGGGATACATGCATTCGGGAGAACATGGCGAAAAAGGATACGAGGGAGGGAAAGGCCCTTTGCTTTTGCAGTGAGAATAAAGTCTTGCTCCCATACTTCTCTCACCCCTGCGCGTATTAAACGAGCCATGAATGCTGCTGGCATCGCAGCTAGAGAGAATGCAGGAAGAAGAGAGTGCGCAAATGTTCCCCACCGAGCAACAGGAAGAAAGTCCCAGCGAAAAGCAAGATATTGGAGTAGCGTAGCGAGAACAAAGCCGGGAATGGAGATGGCAAGGGCAGTAATAGAAGTAAAAAGACGATCTTTCCATCGATATCTTGAAAGCCCACTGAAAAAGCCGAGCAGTATTCCTATGGGGAGAGCAAAGGCCATTGCTTCCAATCCAAGACAAAAAGAGACAGGGAAGCTTTCAGAGATAATTTCATGGACAAAGTGTCCCTGAAAGTGCAGAGAAGGCCCAAGGTTAAAGTGCAGCAATTGCTTAAGAAAATGGATGTACTGTAGGAAAAGGGATTGATCAAGTCCGTAATAGTTATGAAGAGCTTTAGCAACTTCCTCTGGAACGGCATTTTCTTCGACAAAGGAAACTCCTGGGATCGCATGCATGAAGAGAAAAGTAAGGAGCGAAACTAAGAAGAGGGAAAGAAGTAGGCTAGCTATTTTCCTTAGCAAGAATTTCATTGGAAGTAAATTGTAGCTTATTCTTTTTTCCTCAGCACGGAAGATCGTTTTCAAGATGCAATCTTAAAAATGCGCGCACGATCTGTGAGTATTATGTCTTACAGGCATCGCACACTGGAAGTGCCTTTTAAAAAGGAGATGGCACAGACTCTCGTTGCATTTCAAAAGAAGCACTCTGTAGAAAAGAGTGCGCTATTGCATCTATGGCGAGAAACAATCCCTATTTCCCACGGAATGCAAATAGCACATTGGAGCACTGCGTAAGCTTTTTTAGAACCAACCTCGGCACTGCTTTGCGTATACTCGGTTGCTGCCTCAAGGATCCAGTCATTGTCTAGTAAAATTTTAAAACATAAGTTGTAGAAGGTGCCGCGAGAAAGTAAGAAAAAAAGCTAAGTACTGCTATAGTGGCCTACATTTATGAGTTCAATACCCCTACCAATCCTTCGCAAGAACAAAATTCACTTCACCAGCTTGGGGTGTGCGCGCAATCTTGTCGATAGCGAAGTCATGCTCGGTTTAACATTGCGTGCGGGATACGAAGTGACGGATCAAAAAAATGGCGCTGATGTGCTTGTGATTAATACATGCGGTTTTTTGGAAGCATCCAGGCAAGAAGCATTAGATACCATTGCAGAGGTTTTTGCAGAAAAGCAGATAGGTGCAAAAGTCGTCGTTACTGGATGTATGGTGCAAAAGCACAAAGATCTTCTCAAAGAACGCTTTCCTCATATCCATGCATTTGTGGGAACTGGGGATGTGGAAAAGATTGTAGACGCCATTGAAGGGGAAGCGGCTAATGAACAAATGGGCTCTGCAAAGAGTTATTTGGAGTGGGGGGAAGTGCCACGCATGCTCTCTACGCCGCAGCATTATGCCTATCTCAAAATTGCAGAAGGATGCTTGAAGGCGTGCTCCTTTTGTGCGATTCCCAAATTAAAGGGCCCTCTTCGTTCCAAGCCTCAAGAACAGGTGCTCAAAGAATTTCAGTGGATGATTGACCGGGGAGTAAAAGAAATCATTCTCATTGCACAGGATTTGGGAGATTATGGAAAAGAGCGCAAGCAAAAAAACGCTCTTGAAACCCTTCTTGCCGAAATGCTCAAGGTCCCCGGTGATTATTGGATACGATTGCTCTATGTCTATCCTGATGAAATCTCGGAAGAACTCATTGCTCTCATGAAAAAGGAGCAAAGGCTGTGTCGATATCTCGATATGCCCATTCAACATGTAAGCGATCCCTTGCTGAAAGCTATGCGTAGGAAGACAAATAAAGAGCATCTTGTGACGACCATTCGACGGCTTCGCGCGGAATTACCCGATATTGTTTTGCGCACTTCGCTCATGGTGGGATTTCCAGGGGAGACGGAGGCGCAATTTGAAGAGCTATGCACATTTGTCGAAACAGAAGGATTTGATTACCTAGGAATCTTTTCTTATTCGCGAGAGCGACTTTCTTCATCGTACAATTATGTAGATCAAGTCGATGAAGAGACGAAGCAAAGGCGCCATGAAACATTGGCTTTGGTGCAGCAAAAGAGCATGGTCAAACGCTTTTCTCGTTTCATCGGGCAGAAGGTAAAGGCAATTGTAGAAAGCCCTCATCCTGATTCTCCTCATCTTGCGCGTGCGCGTTTTTACGGCCAATGCCCTGATATCGATGGAGAAATGATCATCAATGATGTGCGAAAAATATCTCGTTATGGCGCTTTTTACGAGGTAAAAATTTCCGATATGGTTGGGTATGATCTCGTTGGGCAGATACAGAAACCATTGTTTATTCCCACGAGTAGCCCATGATTTCGGTTCGAGCCTATTCTTTTTACTATATATTATTCATTGTTTCCCTGAGCGGATTTTTATTTGGATATACGCCGGCAGTTATTTCCGGACCTATTATCTTGATCGTTCAAGAATTTCAACTGAGCGAAATGGCGAAGGGATTTCTCGTAGCGATGCCGCTTTTTGCTGCTTTAGTAGGCGCTCTTGCATGCAGTTCTGCGGCAGAACGCCTTGGACGAAAAGTGGTCCTCATTAGCGCTGCATTTATCTTTCTGATTGGTTTTGTTCTCACCGCGTTTGCGCATTCTTATGCAATTCTTCTTGTAAGCAGGGGAATTTCTGGCATTGCTGTAGGGATTGTTTCCGTTGTAACACCCATTTATTTGGGAGAAATCTCTCCTCCTGGGATGCGAGGTCGCAATGTTGCAGTGTATATTGCGATGATTACCGTAGGTATCTTGGGTTCTTACATAGTAGGTCGAGAGTTTGTTTTACAGGGGGAATGGAGAGGGAGCTTTGCTTTTGGAACAATACCTGCTGCAATACAGGTGCTCGGACTCTTTTTTATTCCTGAAAGTCCTGCATGGATGGAAAAACGCAAAAGTGTTGAACACCTTGCTCTTAAGAAAGAAATGATCTTATGGAAAAGCTTCTTAAAACCACCTCTTCGCACCTTTTTTCTCATTGGAATTGGCATTAGCATGTTTCAGCAACTTACGGGAATTAATGGCGTGATTTACTATGCCCCAAGTATTTTTGCAGGGAATAGCGATGCTGTTTCGTCGAGTGCGTTTCTGGCTTCTATTAGCATAGCCATCGTTAATGTATGTGCAAGCATCGTTGCCCTTTTTCTCATCGATAAAATAGGAAGGCGAACTCTTCTTTTCATTGGGCTAATAGGTATTGTGATGAGTTTTGCGTTTATCTCCTTTTGTATGATTTTCTTCTTTCCCTGCAAAACGTCGATCTTATTGATAGGATTTGCCCTTTATGTTGGCTTTTTTCAGGTGAGCATTGGCCCCGTCACCTGGGTCATTTTATCGGAAATTTTCCCTCTCAAGATTCGCGAAATGGGAGTTACATTAGCATCGGGTATCAATTGGCTATCTGGGTATATAGTTGCACTGACGTTTCCTCTCATGATGCAAGCCATGCGGCCTAGCGGTACCTTTCTTTTTTATGCGGGTGTCAGTTTTTTAGCCTATCTATTTGTTCTTCGACGCGTTCCCGAAACAAGAGGAAAGAGCTTGGAACAAATTGAAGATTTGATTAAAAGTCAAACTAGAAAGCTATCGTGAATATTAGAGATATCGAACAACTTTTAGGAGATCAGGCAAAAAGTCTACTTACGCATGCCTGTCTCAAAGTCACGAAAGAGAGACTCCATCTTCCAGGACCTGATTGGGTGGATCGCATCTTTGGACTCTCTGATCGCAATGTGCGCGTCTTGAGAAGCCTACAAACCCTATTTGGAACAGGTCGTTTGGCGGGTACGGGATATCTTTCTATTTTGCCGGTAGATCAAGGAGTTGAGCATGGAGCAGGGGTCTCATTTGCAAAAAATCCTGATTACTTCGATCCGGAGAAGATCATTCAACTTGCGGTAGAAGGAGGTTGCAATGCAGTTGCAACGACGCGTGGCGTCTTAGGGATGTGTGCACGCAAATGGGCTCATAAAATTCCATTTCTTCTCAAATTTAATCACAATGAACTTCTCTCTTTTCCCAATAAGTACGATCAACATCTCTTTGCTAGCATCAAAGAAGCACATGATATGGGCTGCTTGGCAGTGGGTGCTACCATTTACTTTGGCTCTCCTGAAAGTCATCGAGAGCTTCATGAGGTGGCTAAGGCATTTACACTGGCACACGATTTGGGAATGGCAACAGTTCTGTGGTGCTATTTGCGCAATGATGCATTTAGGACGATTGAAGGAGATTACCATGATTCTGCAGATATGACCGGACAAGCGAATCATTTAGGGGCGACGATTGGCGCCGACATCGTGAAGCAAAAGTTACCCACGAAAAATGGGGGATTTAAGGTACTCAAGTACAGTAAATATAACGATGAGATGTACGACGCACTCAGTTCAGATCATCCGATTGATCTTTGCCGCTACCAGGTCATTAATGGATATATGGGAAGTGTGGGACTCATTAATTCTGGGGGTGCTTCAGGAAAAGAGGATCTTGTACAAGCTGTCATGACCGCAGTGATCAATAAACGAGCTGGTGGAATAGGGCTCATTACAGGAAGAAAGGCTTTTCAAAAGCCAATGAAGGAAGGAATTGCGCTTCTCCATGCAATTCAAGATGTCTATTTGTGCAAAGACGTGGTCATTGCCTAAGAGACTTCTGGCGTAACTAAGGCTTCATCGATGTAAAGAACCCAAAATTGATAGAAGCTTAGTTATGCAAGAGGCCTCATATCCGCAGCATGCTCAATCGCGAAGATGTGAATTTGTTTGTCGTATTCGGGAATGGAAATGTTTCCAAGGTCTTTTGTGCGAAAATGTCCAAACAAGGATGCAAGGGTCGTTTCGCTTACAAGCAATGGATAGTGCAAGCGCTTAGTTGCTTGTTGTAGCTCCGAAGCGATGTGAATAGTTTCACCAATAGCTGTGTAATCCATGCGCTTTGTAGATCCAATACTTCCAATAACGGCATTTCCCGTATGAATTCCTATGCCTATTTCCAGTGTAGGGCGATGGGCAAGCTTCCAATTGGCATTTAATTGTGCGAGTCCTTTTTGCATCTCGATAGCTGCTTCAATGGCATTTCTTTCTTGTTCTGGATCCTCGACGGGGGCACCGAACTCCACAACGAGTCCATCTCCCATAAATTTATCACACATTCCTTGGTGCTTGAAGACGATCTCTATCATCATGGAAAAATATTCATTTAGGATAGAAACCGTTTGTTCGGGAGGAAGCGATTCGGCTAGATGGGTAAATTGTCGAATATCTGAAATGAGCACAGTGATTTTTCGGCGCTCTCCTTCTAGTTTTGTCTGAGGTTCCAAGACCATGATTTTTTCTAGCACAGACCGAGAAACATAGCGCGCGAATCCTTCTCGCAAGCGATCTCGTTCCTTTAGCCCTTTTGTCATCAGGTTAAATTCCGTAGCAAGGTCCTGAAATTCATCGCGTGTTCCTACAGTAGCTGTCACTTCTAAGTTTCCTTTTGCAATTTCTTCTACTGTATGATGAAGAGATGTCAAAGATTTGGTGAGACGGCGTGAAAGAAGAAAGCTTCCAATAAGCGAAATGCAGAAAATGCCGATACTGATGTAACTAATGTTGAGGATGTATCGAACGCGCGTGTGAAGGATTTCATTTGCCGAGAGGTCGGTTCCAATCGTTGCAATGTACTCTCCATCGGTAGACAATATGGGGGCAAATCCCGAGATCCATCCCCCCCATGGAGTGGAATAGATCTTCTTCGAGGAATAAAAATCGCGCAAATGGTGAGGAAGATCTCCCACCTCATTTGATGCGAGTGGATATCCCACAAATCCTCGTGTTCCCGGACCAATTTGTGCATCTACGACGTACTCCATGATATTTGGGTCATTTGGATTTGGGCGCAGTAGGTAGATATGATCGACATGGATGTTTTTTCTTTGATTAATGTTTTTTGCCTTTCTTAATTGTTGTTGGATCGAACGGTAGGTGGGGGTATTCATATCATCTACAGTTCGAATTTGACTAATTTCTTGCGGTTTTAAAAAGGCAGCAGTAGTACCTGCTACAGAGGTGATAAGAATAGAGGCATTAAAAAGCACGGTTTGAAAAAAATTTTGAATGAGAAAAGCAATGCCAATAAAGATGCTCAAGAATGAAATGGAAAAGATGAGTAGATAAAGCTTTGTCTTATATTTCATTGCGAGGGATCGATGGCATAGATGTGTATGCGCTCCTCATGCCCTGGAAGAGCGACGAGACCTAAATCGATCGCATTAAAGTGGCCTAATAACGATGCACAAGCGGTCTCGCTGACGAGAAGAGGATGGTTCATCAATTTGGTCGCTTGCTGCAAACGCGCCGCAATATTTACTGTATCGCCAATTGCTGTGTATTCCATCCGTTTGATAGAACCAATATTTCCCATGATGGCATGGCCGGTGTGAATGCCAATGCCCATTTGCAGAGTAGGGTAATGCACTTGTGTCCAGTGTGCGTTCAACTTTGCAAGTTCTTTTTGCATGGCAATGGCCGTTTCGATTGCATGACGTTCTTGAAGATCATCTTCCACAGGTGCGCCAAACTCTACCATGAGGCCATCTCCAATGAATTTATCCAACGTGCCGTGATTTGCAAAGATGACTTCGATCATGGATTCGAAATATTCGTTGAGCATAGAGACAGTTTGTTCAGGTCGTAGAGATTCGGTAAGGTGCGTAAATTCATGAATTTTGGCAAAGAGAACAGTTACTTTGCGCCGTTCACCCTCAAGCTTTACAGCCGTTTCCGCCGTCGAAATTTTATGGAGCATGTGTTGAGAAACGTAATGAGCAAAGCTCGCTTTGAGCCGATCGCGTTCTCTTAAACCTTGCGTCATGAGATTGATGTGTCTTGCAAGATCTGCAAATTCATCTTTAGAGCGAATCGTTGCAGTATATTCTAAGTTTCCCTTTCCAATGTGTTCTAAAGCTACGCGAAGAGCCTGCAGTGATTTCGTACCGTAACGCACGAGAAAGAAACTTGCAAGGAACGCGAGCGTAGAAATTCCGATAAAAATATAGACAATGCTTTTAATGAAGTCATTTCGCAGATCGAGGACTTCAGATGCAGGAAGGTCAGCGCCTACACTGCAAACGTATCTCCCTTCATTGGTAAATACAGGGGCGAATCCCGTAATCCAGGTACCATATGGATCAGTGTAGATCTTTCCCGTCGAATAAAAATCTCGAATATGATCGAGCAGATCGCCATATTCTACGGGCAAAAGAGGTTCCCCTACATCTCCTGTGAGGGAAGGGCTCGCTTCTGAATCAACGACATAGACGAGCTGTTGAGGATTTATCGGGTTGGGTCGCACGGTATAGAGTCCTGCGATGTAGACATTCTTTCGTTGGTTGACATCTTTTGCACGAATAAGTTGCAGTTGAATTTTGCGGTAGAGAGGCGTTTCCATGTCTTTTATCGTCCGAATCTGTTCGAGTTCTTCTGGATGTAGAAAAACCGCAGTGGTGGCAGCAACTGTTGTTGCAAGAACGGATTGTGAGAGGAGGATTTGTTGAAAATAATCGTAGATCATGAACCCAAGAGCAAAGCCTATGCTCGTCGTTGAAATGGCGAACATGGACAGGTAGAGTTTGGTTTTAAATTTCATGGGACTGTCACGGATTTGGCAAGATGACGTGGCTGATCGATATCTCTTTCAAGCTCGCAAGCAACGTAGTAGGCAAAAAGTTGACTTGCAACTCCATAAACGATCGGGGCAAATGCATCTTGCACCTCTGGTAGCCATATAACGGAATCGGCTATTTTAGATACAGCGGTCAAAGAGCGCGGTGCAAAGGCAAGCAGTGGGGCTCTCCTTGCTTTGATCTCCATTAAGTTACTGAACAATTTTTTTTGCGTACGTTCATTTCCGCATAGGGCAATGACTGCAAGCTGAGGGTGTAGCATTGCGATAGGGCCATGTTTCATCTCTCCCCCGGGATAGGCTTCTGCGACACTATAGCTAATTTCTTTTAGCTTTAATGCAGCTTCTAAACTTGCGGGGTACATGTATTGTCTGCCGATGAAGAAAAAGTGTCCATATGCACTATAGACTTTTGCAATAGAGCGAATCTCTTCTTGCATCCCCAAAACTTCTTCTACTAAATCAGGAAGTGCTTGTAGTTGAGACAGGAACCATTGCCCTTCCTTTTTATCCATCAAACGAAGGCGCGCCATGTGCAATGCAAAAAGGTAGAGTAGCGTAAGTTGTGTCGTATATGCTTTTGTTGAACAGACACTGCGCTCAGGACCTGCATGCAAGAACAGGGTGCAATGGGCATCGCGTACCAAACTGGATTCTTTAGCATTGCAAATGGCAATAACTTTTACGCCTAGCTTTTTTACTTTGCGAACCGCAGTAATGGTATCTAATGTTTCTCCTGATTGGCTGATTGCAATCACTAATGTGTCGTGAGACACTATGGGAGTTTTGAAGCAAAATTCAGAAGCGATCTCTACGGATGTTGGAATGCGAGCCTTTTCTTCTAGTACTTGTGCCGCCACAAGTCCCGCATGCCAGGACGTGCCGCAGGCTAAGATAATGATTTTCTGAATAGAGCAAAGGTCGAGGAGAATGTCATCCAATGTGGCTGTGCCGGATTCAAATAGACAACGGTTATGGAGAGTCCTTCGAATTGCATGGGGTTGTTCAAAGATTTCCTTTAGCATGTAGTGGGGATAACCCTGCTTCGAAAATGTCTGTTCCTCTGAGGAGAAATGTTCCGGGACTTTTTCTATACGGACAGCAGTTTGATCAAAAATACGTACATCATCTACGCAAATGCACGCAATTTCTCGATTTTTTAAGAAGAAGATCTCCAGGTTTTTTTCTTCAAATGCGTTTACATCGGAGGAGATAAGCGTCTCTTTTTTCAAGCGGTTGGCGGCGATGATGATGGGGTTTTCATAGGCAGAAGCAATAATTTGATCAGGGTGATCTTTGTGAATGACAGCAAAGCCCCAAAATCCTCTTAAGAGAGCAGTAGCTCTTTGCACGGCGTCAAGAAGATCTCCTTCATAAAAAGAGCCAATGAGCTGTGCAACGACTTCTGTATCGGTATCCGTGGAAAATGTTTTGCCATCGAGAGAGAGCCGTTCTCGAAGTTCAGCGTAATTTTCAATAATCCCATTGTGCACGATGGCCAAACTATGGGTCTCATCGAAATGGGGATGGGCGTTGCTATCGGTTGCTTCTCCATGTGTTGCCCAGCGTGTATGGGCAATCGCAAGGTGCAGTTTTAAAGGAGAGGTTTTGAGAGCATTTTTTAAGACGTCAAGTTTTCCACTCTTTTTGCAATAGACGACTTTCCCGTCAAGAATACCTGCGATACCCGCTGAATCGTAGCCTCGATATTCTAAATGGTTCAGCCCTGCAATGCAGATATCTGTTCCATTTCTAGGTCCGATGTATCCAAAGATGCCGCACATTACTATGCATTATCTCGACTTTGCAAGATTTTTAGATAGAGATTCATGCGAAGGTCAACTTCAAAAATTAATACGCATTAAGCTTGGGGAGGCGGTTGTAAGGATTAACCATCCAGCTAGGGCTTTCCATTCTCTATTTCTTCATGGTTTCTACGAAAACGAGTTGGAACATTTTTTACTGCGGCACCAAGGACGGCCAATCGATCTTTTTAACTTTGTTCTAGACACGTGTTGCAAACGAAGTGATTTCAGCCCTCATAAAGAGATGACTACTTCGATGAACAATTATCTAGGAATCACGCTCGTGCTTAAGTAGGTGCTTCCAATGTGGTTTTTGAAAGAGAAGAATGATCGAGGGAGCTATGCAGCTCAGCAATATCCCTATAAATAAAAAGGATTCGTAGTACAAGAGATTGATATGGGGAAAGGAAGAAGGGGGAAAGAAACCCACGACAAGTGCAAATAACGAACTTAATATGCCAATAGACGATACAAACCAGATGCCAAATTTCCCTCCGGGGACTCTGTAAGGCCGTTCTTTTTCGGGAAAGGTATAACGCAAACGCATAGCAGCGGCAAAAAGCAAGATGTAAATGATCATGTACAGCTGTGCTGTGATTGCGATGAGAATCCAAAATGCACTGGAAACACCCGGCATGAAAATAAAAAGCAGAGAGAGTGCACTGACGATAATTGCTTGGGTCAGAAGAAGAACAATGGGCATGCCTTTTGCATTGACAGATCGAAAAAGAGGAGGAAGGTCTCCATTTTGTGCTGCAGCAAGAAGTCCTTTACTTGGTCCAACAATCCACGTGCTCATTCCTCCAAACGCACCAATTGCGGTGAAAGTAGCTACAAGAGGAGTAAGCCATGGTACGCCAAAATGATCTGCAAAATAGGCAAATGCTTGTAAAAAGCCCGTTACCAAGCTTAGGGTTTTCTGAGGTACAACGCTTGCAATTGCGAGAACCCCAACGATGGAAGATCCAACAATGATGAGCCCAGCGATTAAAATAGCATTCGGAAAATCCTTTTGGGGATATTTGACATCCCTTGCATGGACGGCCGACATTTCAATGCCCACAATAGAGAGAATTACTCCTGTAAAGAAAGCGATTTCCGTAAAAGAGGATAGGTTGGGAGCAAGAGCTCCCCATTCGAGGGATATTTGTAGAGGTTTCCCCATTGCTAGCCATAAAAATCCAAATAAGATGATCAAGCCTCCAGGAATAAATGCACCGAGAAGTACACTCACGCTACTGATCCAACCCGATACCTTCATTCCAAACATGTTGGCAAATGTTGCGAGCCAAAAGCTAATGAGGATCACGCAAACGAGATATGTGGTGTTTTCAGCAAGTGCGGGATGAAAGATATAAGCAATAGTTGCTGCAAGAAAAGAGAGAATAGTGGGATACCAAAAGAGGTTTTGCACCCAATAAAGCCAGATGGCTAAAAACGCTGTGCGATGTCCAAAGGCATGTTTAATCCAAGCAAAGAGACCGCCGCGTTCAGGCCATCCCGTTGCAAGTTCCGCAGAGATAAGGGCAGTAGGGAGAAAGAAGACGATGGTTGCTAAGGCAAGGTAAAAGATAGAAGCCATGCCGAGTTCTGCGGTAAGGGGCCAATTTTTTACGCTCCCAATAGCTGCGACGTTGATCATCGCTAAAGTAAATACACTAATCGTGCGTTTGACACGCGTAGCTTCCATTTGCATTGTGGAAAGTTTATGGCATTTTTTTCTAAAAAAGTACAGATTCTAAATTATGTTGAATAAGCGATCCCTTGAAGTACTAGAGAGAGCAATGTGGAATATCCCTTTTAAACGGCCGCTATACAAAGAGTACGCATTTTCTCAAATTCCCCAGATCGTACGCCACCTTTTTGACCCTTCGCTTCCTTCAGGGTGTGCAAAAGATGCCCTAGCTAAGAACCACGCTCCTTATGATATTGTCCTTACCCTGTTGATTGATGGATTTGGTTGGAATCTTTTGGAAAAATATGGCCCACAAATCTCGAGTTTACGTCGTTTCGAAGAGGAGGGAGTTCTTTCAAAATTTTCTTCCCAATTTCCAACGACAACTGCGGCGCACATTACGACGCTGCATTCAGGCCTTGAAGTGGGGCAGACGGGAATTTACGAGTGGTTTTATTACGAACCACTTTTAGATCAGATGATTGCACCGTTGCTGTTTTCGTTTGCGCGCGATCACGAACCGGAAACATTGCTTAAAACGAGCATGGCTCCTGAGAAAATTTTCCCCTTTCCCACCCTTTATGAGCAACTTCATCGTCAAGGTGTGTCGAGCTATGTACTGCAACCACAAAACATTGCTCATTCTCCATATTCGCAAGTCATGTGCGCAGGCGCAGAGTTACATGGATACAAAGATTTGAAGGAAGGGTTTCAATATGTAGTTGATTCTTGCAAAGAGATGCAATCGTCCCCGCGATATATCTATATCTATTTCGGGGAGGTAGATGCCATTGGTCATCGCCAGGGCATTGGATCGGACGCCATTTTGCACAGCGTACAAGCGTGTTGGGCAAAAGTAGAGCGCGAATTGTACCTTCCTTTAAAGAACATTTCCAAACGCATCGCTCTTCTCATCACAGCAGATCATGGGATGTCTCCCGTGGATCCAAAGACTACTATTTATCTCAATAAGCGGTTTCCAAAGTTGCAAAGTACACTGAAAAAAAATCAGCAGGGAGGAACACTTGTTCCTGCAGGATCGTGCCGTGACTTTTTTTTACATGTGCAGCCCAAACATTTGAGCGATGTTTACAGCATGTTAAAAGAAGAGATGCAATCGATAGCACAAGTACACATGACACAAGACCTTCTCAATATGCACTTCTTTGGCGAAAAAGGACATTCTCCGCGACTTTTGGAAAGAATAGGAGATATCGTCGTCCTTCCGCTATACTCAGAAAGTGTATGGTGGTATGAACACGGGGTCTTTGAGCAACATTTTTATGGTGCACATGGAGGGCTTACGAAAGAAGAAATTGAAATTCCATTCTTTTTTTGCGATATTCACAAGTGAATCCCAAAGCGGTGTCTCCATTCTGTATGAGGGGCCTTTTGGACAAAATGGCATAACATGGTATAGCGAGCATTTTTAGGTAATTGTATGACATCATTCGTGTCGCATTTTAGCTTCCCACAAACTCATGTGCAAAATGATGTATATTTTCCACATCTTTTTGGAGCGGGCATTCTCTTTGGAACAGGTTATGTACTCACGAGCGAGATCATGAAACGCGTGGTGGTCCAAATATTTGGCGATCATGAAAATCTATCTTTTCGCAAATATATTCATTCTTCCAGCTATCAAGTGGTCATAAATGATGCAATCGCTTTCTGCCCGTTAACATTCGTCCCAAGG
This sequence comes from bacterium, assembly GCA_021802305.1. Lineage (GTDB taxonomy): Bacteria > Chlamydiota > Chlamydiia > Chlamydiales > Rhabdochlamydiaceae > JAKAAD01. Next base: position 4,143 of record JAKAAD010000004.1, on the reverse strand, counting down.
CTGTTTTTTTTACAAAATGAAAAGTACACTACCCTCTCCTATTGTGCAGAAGGAACCATGTGTTTTGTGCTTGCTTTTACAATGTTTACATATAAAAGAATCACGCAACCATTACATTCATCACATCTTAGGCAAAATCAAAAATCTGTGATTACCATGCTTCCCATCCCTATACTTACATCCATAACTGGAATGGTATTCCTCAAACAGATTTTGTCCTCACAACAGATTGCAAACGCGGCCATTCGACATCTTCGTGCGTTCGTACAAAGTATGGAATATTCACAATGCATTTCCTCGGCATGGTATGTGATTATAGTTGTGCTTGCATGCGAAATCATAGCTAATTCTCTCTGTCAATTTCTTCAATGGGGTGCCCCGGTACAATTTAAAAAGTTTTTCCCGAATGGGTGATAGGCTTCTATTCTTTTTTAAAGCTTTGCCTTCAGTCCGAATGGAATAGGCGTCTTATCTTTCTTGGGGGATGGCTCTCCTAAGAACGATAAAGCTTATGTCGAATGAAAACCCGGTAAAAAACGACAGACTCTACGGTAAGAAGACTCCTCCTTCACAGAGGTTTTGAAGACTGCAGCAATTTGGGTTAGATTGACGTTCTATCGACGAAAAAAGCTTGCAGAATTTGCGTGAGGCAGTTAAGACGGGACTTGTGCCAATCAAAAAAAATTGGATAAAGTTGCTTGCAGTTCGCTGATGTGTTTCATTATACCTCGCTGTTTGGTATTCAACGAGATACGATCGCACCTCAACGAGCTCTTGTCACCAACTTATTTTTTGTCCAGTACAGAACAAAATGGCATACTTTTTGGAACGGGTTATGTACTCACGAGCGAGATCATGAAACGCGTGCCGGTCCAAATATTTGGCGATCAAGCAAATCTATCTTTTCGCAAATATATTCATTCTCCCAGCTATCAAAACGTCATAGATACAATCACTTGCTATGGGACGTTAGGATCCAGTTGTGCATTAGCAATGCTTGTATTTGAAAAACTCTTCCTAAGACTGGCTGTGTTGAAAAAGTCTCCTCGTGAGGCTGAGAAAAATCCCCTAAAATAAAGAAACTCCTTTGAGGCCCTGAAAGACAAACAAAGGAGTGTTCGATGCGTAAACGCAACTGGCGTCAATATAACAAAGCCCTGGTACAAAGAGGAAGTCTTTCTTTTCTTATCGATCCAAAATGCCTCAAACAGCTTAAGCCTAAAAAACGAAAAGGGCGAGGTAGGCCATTGGCATTCTCTGATCCACTCATTCTCATGTTGCTTATGCTCAAGATTCACTCTAAGTTTCCCTATCGAATTACGTCTGATGCTTCCCAAACTAATTGCGACTAGACCTCAAATGATCATAGTAGATTCTAGTGGGATCAAGGTGTTGGGAAAAAGGTGAATGGAAAGTCAAAGTACATGGGAAAGGAAGACCAAGGAAATGGATCAAACTACATCTTGCGATAGACGCTAAAACGCAAGACATCCTTGGAAGATGTCCAACTGGAAATAGGACTTTCTCCAGGATAGAAGAAGAGAGCCTATAGAGAAAATAGCTTTGTTTTTTGTGAGGGTCAGTAATTTTCTCTTACAAAAGAGAGAGCTTTCAACGAGGAGGAGAGCCTTAACCATGGAAAGAAGATTCTTCTTTCTTCTGCTCTTCTTGGGACTCTTTGGGAAGTTCTTGATCAAGGAATGTGAGCTTGCCTTCTTCACAAGAGACGAGAATATGCCCCGTCTTTTTCGGATTGCGCAACACTTTTTCTGAAAGTGGATCTTCGAGGTATGTCTCAATAACGCGTCGAAGAGGTCTTGCACCCATTTTAGGATCAAAGCCTTGGGTGACTAGGAATTCTTTCGCCTTATCATCAAGAGTCAATGAGAGATTTTTATGGGCTAAGCGTTCATTCACTTTCTCAAGTTCGCGTTCGATGACTTTGAAGAGATGACCGCGATCAAGTGGGTGGAAGATGATGATCCCATCTAAGCGGTTAATAAATTCCGGCTTAAATGCTTTTTGAACGGCTTTATTGATTTTTTCTTGGATAGATTTAAAGTCGAGTGCCTCCTCAGCGCCAAATCCCACCTCTGTTTGCGAGCGTATGAGATCAGCGCCCACGTTGGATGTCATGATGATGATCGTATTTCGAAAATCAACGCGCCTTCCAAAGGAATCCGTAAGTTTCCCTTCTTCGAGAATTTGGAGGAGAAGATTGTGTACATCAGGGTGTGCCTTTTCTACTTCGTCAAACAAGACCACAGAATAGGGGCGTTGTCGAACGCGTTCCGTGAGCTGCCCTCCTTCTTCATGACCTACATATCCGGGAGGAGCTCCTGTCATGCGGCTTACGGCAAATTTCTCCATATATTCAGACATGTCAACTTGGATGAGCGCGTCTTCTCCGCCAAACATGTTGATGGCAAGCTGTTTGGCAAGAAGTGTTTTTCCCACCCCTGTGGGTCCTAAAAAGAGAAAAGCTCCAATCGGACGATTGGGATCTTTGATATCTGCACGACTTCTACGGATAGCTCTGGCAACAGCGCTGATAGCTTCGTCTTGGCCAATGACGTTGGCTTTGAGTACTTCTTCCATTTTGAGCACTTTTTCAGTTTCGCCTTCCGTTAAGCGCATGATGGGAATTCCTGTCTGCTTAGAAATGATGGCGGCAACGTCTTCTTCATCCACGATGATCTGATGTTCCTCTTTATTGCTTTCCCATTCAGTCATCAGGCGCTTAAGGTGTTCGCGCCCCGTCTTTTCTTTGTCGCGAAGTTTCGCGGCTTTTTCATACTCTTGCTTGCTGATCGCTTCTTCTTTTGCAAGACGCGTTTGTTCAATCTCACTTTCTAACTTTGTCAGCTCTTGAGGTTGATGCATGGTGGCAATGCGCGCTTTTGCTCCAGCTTCGTCAATGAGGTCAATAGCTTTATCCGGAAGAAAGCGTCCGGTGATGTATCGGTCGGAAAGAAACACGGCAGATTTCACGGCGTCATCGGTGTAAACGCATTTGTGGTGTTCTTCGTATTTCGTTTTCAATCCTTGTAAAATGGCAATCGTATCTTCCCTAGACGGTGGATAGACCATGATCTTTTGAAATCGCCTCTCTAAGGCAGCATCTTTTTCGATGTGCTTGCGGTATTCGTCAATGGTCGTCGCACCAATAAGTTGAATTTCTCCACGAGAGAGAGCGGGCTTTAAAATATTCGATGCGTCAATCGCACCTTCTGCCGCTCCGGCGCCCACGATCGTATGAAGTTCATCGATGAAAAGGAGAATGTTTTTCGTCTTTTTGATCTCATCCATCACCGCTTTAATGCGCTCTTCGAATTGCCCTCGGTACTTAGTGCCTGCGATCATCAACGTAAGATCGAGAGAAACAAGTCGTTTTTTAATCAGATGGTCGGGAACTTCACCTTTGACAATCGCATGAGCTAGTCCTTCGACAATGGCAGTTTTCCCAACACCTGCTTCTCCGATCAAAACAGGGTTGTTTTTGCGACGCCGGCATAAAATGAGAATTAATCGTTCTACCTCATCCCTTCTTCCTATTACCGGATCGAGCTTGCCTTCGCGGCAAAGCTCAGTGAGATCTTGGCCATAGGCTTTTAACGCCGGTGTTTTATCAGAGGAAATTCCGGGTGATCTCTCTCCTTGTCTTGCCATTCCTTCAGTAGGATGGGGAATGCTTCCTCCAATGCCAATAGGAGGAAGTTGTAGGTTAAACGCTTCGAGCTCTTTGAGAACTTCCTTACGCAAATCTTTGAGGTTTGTATTGAGGGTTTCAAGAACCTGGGCAGCTACTCCATCGGGCTGTCGTAAAAGAGCGAGGAGAAGGTGTTCAGTTCCTACGTAGTTGTGGTTGAGGTTTGTCGCTTCTTCATTAGCATATTCAAAAACTTTTTTAACTTTGGCCGTAAGGGCGGGGTCACCGTATACCTGAATTTCGGGGCCAAAGCCCACAAGGCGCTCTACTTCTATGCGTACTGTATCGTAGTCCAGGTTGAAATTGCGAAGGACATTGACTGCAATCCCTTGGCCTAATTTCAAGAGGCCAAGAAGGACATGTTCTGTCCCTAAATAATTGTGGTTCATGCGTTGCGCTTCTTTTTTCGCGAGCTTTAAAAAAGAATAGAAGCC
>JAKAAD010000076.1 GCA_021802305.1 bacterium | reverse complement strand
AACCAGCGCTGGATTAAACGCTCAATGAAAAAATGCGCGGTGGATCCGCTGCCAAGGCCTACGCGCATGCCATTTTCGATCATGTCCGCTGCACGATATCCAACGGCTCTCTTCACATCGTCTTTTGATAAGGTAGTCATCTAATTTGCAATTCTTCTACAATATATACAGAAATGGATGCAAAAATTGGAGCTTTTAACACTTTTAGAGAGGTGCATATCGATGTTTGCTGAACACAATAAAAATGTTGCTGAGGAGAGTCTTAAAATACAAAAGGCAAGGAAAAAACTCAAAAAACAGATCGATGCACAGGAGAAGAAGGTGACAGAACAGGCGCTACGAGAAAAGAAAAGGGAAATTGCTCAGTGGATTGAGCGCCATGTTGCAAATCGCATAGTTTTAAAGGCAAAGAGCATCTCTCTTTTTGATGAAAATCAAAATCCAGTTGCGATGAGTGAAAAAGTGCAAGAGATTGCGCGAACGCTCAAAAATGAATTGAAAAAGTAAGCGGTGATGGTTGATGCCTTCGTTCATTGATAGTTTGGAAGAAAGAGGTCTCATAGATGCGATGAGCCATGCCGAACTCAAAGATCGCTTAAAAAAACCAATCAAAATTTACATTGGATTCGATCCTACTGCGGATAGTTTGCATGTAGGACATCTTGTCAGCATTATCCTTCTGCGCTGGTTCCAAAAGCATGGGCATACTCCTGTAGCAATCTTAGGAGGGGCAACGGGAAGAATCGGGGATCCTTCCGGGAAAAGCATAGAAAGGCCATTTTTGAGCAAAGAAGAAATTGCGCGAAATGTTCAAAAGATTCAGGAACAAATCGAACGGTTACTACCGGAGAAAGCGGGAGTAAAGCCCTTGTTTTTAAATAATGACGATTGGCTTTCAACGCTTCCGCTCATCGATTTTTTGCGCGATATTGGCAAGCATTTTCGCATCTCAAATATGCTCGCTAAAGAGAGTGTGCGATTGCGTCTCGATAGTGAAGAGGGGATGAGTTTTACCGAATTTAGCTACCAAACACTCCAAGGGTTCGATTTTTATCACTTGTTTACGAAGCATGGCGTTGAACTGCAGGCAGGTGGCAGCGACCAATGGGGAAATATCGTAGCGGGGATAGATCTTACAAGACGTCTGATCGGAAAACAACTTTTTGGCATCACGTTTCCATTGCTTATGCGTAGTGATGGGAAAAAATTTGGAAAGAGCGAAGAGGGTGCGATTTGGTTATCAGCGGAAAAGCTTTCTCCTTATGCCTTCTATCAATACTTCATGCGTGTCCCCGATGCGGATGTCATCAAACTCTTGCGAATCCTCACCTTCATAGAGGGAGAAGAGATTGCAAGTCTAGAAAAGGAAATGGAGAGTTCCAACTATGTACCGAACACCATGCAAAGGCGTCTGGCAGAAGAATTGACCCGTTTTGTACATGGTGAGGAAGGTCTTGCGCGCGCACGACGCGTGACGGAAAGTGCAGCTCCCGGGAAAGAGACGGTACTAGATCCTAGCGCATTGCGCGAGATTGCCAAAGAGATACCAGGGATGGCCCTCTTGGAGAAAGAGGTCCAAGGATATAAATTCGTTGAGATTGCAGTGAAAATTGGACTTGTTCCCAGTAAAAGCGAAGCTGTACGCCTCATTGAAAATGGAGGAGCCTATCTCAATAACCAGAGAGTCAATGATTCCAATCTCACTCTCTCTTCTGAAATGTATATTGGGGGGGCATTTTTGCTCTTCGGTGTTGGCAGAAAAAAGAAGTTTTTACTGCGAATTGTATCCTGAACTTGAGTAGGACATCGTCCCTCGTAGGGATGTATTCACTTCAGTTTAAGAAGACTTGCTTGAAAATCAACAAGATATGACAATCACCTTAGATAAATATCCTTTAGGGGGAAGAATTATGGCGACGATCACGAAGAAAAAGCTAGTCCAAATCATTTCTCATAAACAAGGGTTGCACCCCAATGATGTGCGAAATGTGATCCAAGCATTCCTTGATGAGATGACGGAATGTCTTGCCAAAGGGGATCGGCTAGAGTTTCGCGATTTTGGTGTCTTTGAACTCGTAAAGCGCAAGCAAAAGATTGGGCGAAATCCCAAGCGTGCAAATGTTCCCATCGTCATTCCCCCCCGCCTTGCAGTGAAATTTACTGCAGGCAAAGAAATGAAAGAACTTATTGAAAAAATCCCTACTTCGTAAAATTTTTTTTGCTAAATTTCCAATTTTTGAATGATTTTCGGTATAATGTGCACAATAGACCTCTTGCGTAACTAAGACTTCGTCGGGGTTCTTTTGAACCCCAAAATTGACAGAAGCTTAGTTATGCAAGAGGTCTAATGAAGATGGGAGAATGCTTTGTCATCAAAAGCAAAAGAATTTAAAAAAAAAGAAAAATGCAAAATGACTCCTTGGGAGCGGGTAGTGATTTGTCGTCACCCTTCACGTCCAAGGGCCTCTCACTTTATCCAGCACCTTTGCGAACCTTTCTTTGAGCTTTTTGGCGATAGGCTCTATCGCAATGATCCTGCAGTAATTACGGGAATGGGAAAGATCGATGGAGTCAAATTCATGATTATTGCTCAAGAAAAAGGAAATGATACTGAAAGTCGCTTAAAACATAATTTTGGAATGCCTCATCCTGAGGGATATCGCAAAGCCTTGCGCTGTATGAAACTCGCTGCCAAATTTCATTTGCCCGTCCTAGCTTTGATTGACACCCCTGGCGCCGATCCATGCCTTGCTTCTGAAGAACGCGGTCAAGGTTGGGCGATTGCGCATAATTTGATGGAAATGTCGAGCCTGCCTACGCCCATTATTTCCATCCTCATCGGAGAAGGGTGTTCTGGCGGTGCATTGGGTATTGGCATGGGTGATGTGATAGCAATGCTCGAGTATGCGTATTACAGCGTGATTTCACCTGAAGCCTGTGCGTCTATTCTTTGGCGAGATGCTGCAAAAAAAGAAGAGGCAGCAAAAGTACTTAAAATGCACGTAGACGATCTCCTGCAGCTTGGAATTGTCGATTGCAAGATTACTGAGCCTGCAGGGGGAGCGCATATCGATCCTTCCACTGTGTACAGTAATGTAAAAGAGTGCATATTAAAGGAGTGGAATCGATTAAAGGACGTACCCTTACAAAATCTCTTAGAAAAGAGATACCAAAAATACAGAAAGATGGGAAAATGGGAAACCCATGAGGTTACTTCTTAAGCTTGCCATTAAAAATAGAAGGCATCTTTCTCTACTCATTGTCACATTTTTCACTCTCCTCGCCTTGACGGTGGCTTCCCAAATGGAGATGTTTGCCCTCGGCATCTTGTCGGATAACGGTGCAGATTTTTTTAACTTGTTTTCCGAAAAGGCAGAGAAAGAGCAGGTCCGTATAGAGCAAGTGCAAGAGAAGTGGCGTGAGATCGATGAAGAAAATACGGGTATCATTACGAAGGCGCAGGCAGCAAAATATCTTGCGCGTAACAAACAAGACATCAATCCGTTGAAATGGGTGATGCGGAAAGCGCGGCAAAGTCTTTCTCTAGAAAGTCATTTTGTGGCTTTGATTCTTTTGCTTCTTGGTGTCGCTATTTTTAAAGCGATTTGGCTTTTTGTGAGTCGTTATGTCACACAGCTCATGGCGATACGCATTAGTCGTGACCTTAGGCAGCAATACTTTGAGCACATTCAATCGCTGGGCATGACCTTTTACGAAAAGCACAATATTGGAAGTTTATCCTCGCGTGTTGTTGGAGATGCAGGGCAAATTGCAAATTCTATTAACTCTTGGTTGACCAATTACCTTCAAACGCCCTTTACCGCGATTAGTTGTTTAGCAACGTGTCTTTATCTCTCTTGGCAACTCGCATTTGTTCTTTGTTTTGGCATTCCTCTCATCGTTTTCCCGATTGTTATTCTTGCAAAACGCGTGAAGCGAGTTGCTAAGCAATTGCAAGTCAACCAAGAAGGATTTATTGGTGTGCTCATTGATTTTCTTGCCGGAATTCAAACAGTGAAAATCTTTTCCATGGAAGCTTTTTCTCTGAGAAAGTACAAACAACAAAATGATCGCATGGCTCATTTGGAAAGTAAAACGGCTAAGTATGGCCTTTTAACGCGGCCAATTATCCATGCAGTGACGACTCTATGCCTGGCAAGTGTGGTTCTTTTTGGTCTTTACGTTTTAGGGATGAGCCTATCGCAACTCATTGTCTTTTGTGGACTTTTGCATCTTGTGTACGAGCCTGTCAGAAAATTTGCTGACGAAAATGCAGCCATTCAGCGCGGTATCGTTGCGGCAGAACGCATGTTTGAAGTCTTAAATCTAAAACCTGATATCGAAGACCATCCTCAGGCAGAGCATTTGGGCTTTTCGGAGCATCTCGTCTTTGATCACGTTTGGTTTGGTTATGGTGGCGAGTGGATTTTGCGCGATGTCAGTTTTTGCGTGAAGAAAGGGGAGACTGTAGCTATTGTAGGACCGACCGGTGCAGGAAAATCGACCATTGTTCGGCTATTACCTCGCCTCTTTGACGTACAAAAGGGAGAAATTCGTATTGATGGCAAACCTATTCATGCATACACGCAAAAATCTCTTCGCACGCAAATAGCCTTTGTCGCACAAAAGCCCTTTCTATTCTTCGATACAATCGCTGCAAACATCTCTTTTGGATGCGACTTCCCGGAGGAAGAAATCGTTTCCGCTGCAGAGAGGGCGCATGCAGCGGAATTTATCACCCGATTACCGGAAGCCTATGAAACAATGCTCGCAGAAGGAGGGCAAAACCTCTCCGGCGGGCAGCAGCAGCGACTAGCTATTGCACGTGCGCTGATCAAAAAAGCTCCTATTCTCATTCTCGACGAAGCAACGTCTGCCCTCGATGCATTGAGTGAACTGCACATTCAACGCGCCATCCAAGAGCTACATGGACAAGTGACGCAAATCCTCATTGCTCACCGCCTTTCGACCATCGAACACGCCGATCGCATCATTTACTTGGAAAGAGGAGAAAAAATTGCTGAAGGAACGCGAGAAGAGCTTCTCGCGAACTGTCCTCAATTTCGAGCTATGTGGGATGCTCATTTTCGACGAAGCGATGTTGTCATGCCACCACGCACTTCGTCTGTTATTTAGTTTGCGATAGAAAATAGTCCCGCAAATGGGCATTTTCAGATTTAGAGAGAGCACCACTACTATCTAACCATTTGAAGTAGTCGAGAGGGACTTCTGTGAAAAGTCTTCCTTTGTATTTCCCAAAGGGCATACGAGGTACTTGTGCTTGCGAAAGAAGTTCC
>JAKAAD010000003.1 GCA_021802305.1 bacterium | reverse complement strand
CTGGTCACCAAGAAGTTTGCAAATCCAGAAAAGGGATTGTCCACATTTGGGTTATTGACATGGGGAAGATTCAGGTTCAGTTCTATTTGTTGTCTTAAAAGTTACTGAATATCAAATAGATAGAATATTTACTTATGTGTAATCTTATAAAAGATATAATTACTACTGTATAACTATTAATAATATGTGATAATATTATTAATATGAAAATCAGTTATAGTCAATTAAAAGAATGGCTTAGCATTTTAAGACAACAAATAGAACTGAACCTGAATCTTCCCCATGTCAATAACCCAAATGTGGACAATCCCTTTTCTGGATTTGCAAACTTCTTGGTGACCAGCACCATGGAAAAAAGTTGGACAGAAGATAGAGTTTCCTACAAAGATCTAAAAACAGTCATTGATTCCTTAAGCAAAACATTACCTGCATATCGCACGAATACCCTTTGGGGGAAGATTGTGTGGTGGCTTACCCATCCACAGCGTGCCTTGCATGCCTTTGCCGGTGAGAAAATAGGTGCCAAGGCATATCACCCCAACCACCACGGAAATTTTTGTTATGAACACCAATGGCAACTGCAAACAGAGGGTGGATCCAAAACCATTACCCACATTATTGGCCCCGGGCCCGGTAGTGAAGAAAACCTTGCAGAAAAAATCACTCGTGCATCGAACGCCGTATTCCAAACTCACGAAGGAAAAAAGGGTGCAAAAGTAGAGGAGGACCATCTTGAGGACTATAAAGGATGGCAAAAGAAATACAGTAGAAATGTCAAGCTTTTACACGCTCCCGTGAATGGCCCGCTTTGGAAAGGGGAGAATCTGGGGAAAATGGTTACACCGCAGCAGTTTACGCAATATGTGAGCAAATCACAATCTGAATATCAAATTCCAATGATAGATCAGATGTGGAAGCAATCGACGACCTGGTTCAAAAAGAAATTCCACTCCAAAATAAATACCTCTATGTCGAATCAAGCATGTGTTCTTGCGTTTCATGCATGTAGTGCTCTTGCTGCCCTAGAGGAGGCTACGCAACAGCACGACAATGTCCTCTTCCTGCAAACATGTAAGCAAGGTATAGATCGAGGAGCTGTTGCTAATGCAGCAACGATATTCCTCAATCAACATCAGGATGGACAAAACAGCATCGATACGAAAACAGCTCTCTTTATCGTGGGTCTTCTCTTTGGACGCGCTCTTCTCGTTGACGATCGGATGATTATGGAGGAACGTTTAGAAGCATTCTCAGAATTACTTGGCGCACTTTCCTAAATTTGCGTTACTCTTAGTACGTGAACGCGTACGAAGAACTTCTCCTCCTGATTAAAGAAATGAAGCGCTCTCTTGTATCTCAGCGAGATAGGCGTTTTTACGCATCTTTCAAGCAAACTACCCTATTTGCACCCACGCCCACTGCGCTTACATCCCCTGTATCCAAGCAAATCTCTCCAACACCAAGTAACCTAGCATGCGTATACCAAAACAACTTAAAGAATCGAGAATGTAGCACAAAGAATCCGCAAGATGCTGGTGCGAAGCGAGTGGCTGTACAGCAACAAATGGATGCATCCACCCATCTCGAAAAACGCACGCCTTTGCAACCAACCGATGCAAATGCCTTGCGCTCCCTTTTACAGCGCACTATGCCCAATATGGCACTTCAAAAAGCCATCCCCAATGACGATGTTGCAAAACAGATTGCTTCTCGTTGGCAAGAATATGGGGAAGAACCCATCGTGCTTCTTTTGTGCGATAAAGACGAAGCAACAAAAACTTTCTGCCGCAATCTGTTTCATGCGTTGAAGAAGCAAGATGTGAAAGTGCGAGCTCTCATCGGACATTCCATAGAAATAGAAAATCGATGGAAATTTTTCGTGCAGCAAAAGATTGAACTTTGCATTGCAACTCAAGGCATTTGGTCTTACGCAACATGCAAGACATTGCTGAAATCCATGCCTGCGACCCATTCCCTATTTCTTTCCCACATTCCTCTCTTTATTTTAGATCCGATAGCTACATATACCCCGGAAAAGAAAAAAAACCTTTGGAATTCCCTATGCACGCTTCTTCACCTGCCGTCGCTACAGTAATTCTCGATCAAGCTGTGGGGAAAAGCTTGGATTACGCAATCCCAGAAGATCTCCAAACACAAGTAGAGCCGGGCATGCGCGTAGCGGTCCCCCTGAAACAGGGCATGGCTCACGGCACGATCGTAGAAATAAAAACTCATAGCTCTTTTGCTTCTCTTGTTGAGCTAAGTGCTCTCCTCCACGAACAGCCGCGCCTTACCACGGATCTTCTCAAACTTTCTGTATGGATGGCTGGCTATTACTGTACTCCCCTCGATAAAGTGATCAAGATGATTCTTCCTCCTGCAGTGCGAAAAGATATCCGCATGCGCGAGCAGCTATGGATCAAGTCGAATCGCCCAACTGCGGAACTCATTGAATATTGCAAGCTAGCAAGAGAGACGCATCCTTCTCACGCAACTCTTCTCGACACACTCCTACGATTTCCCAAGGGAATGTTTCTCACTGAACTCAAAGAACGCTCAAATGTTTCAGACCACGCTATCCAAGCACTTTTGAAACAAGGTCTTTTGCGCACTCATCTCGTGCATGGAGATCGCTCTCTTCTGAGCGAATGCAAGGTCTTTCCTTCCAAGTCTAAAAAACTCAGCGAAGAGCAGTCGCACGTGCTCGAAAGCATTACCAAAGATCTCCATGCCAATGCATTTCGCGTGCATTATCTTCACGGTGTTACCGGAAGTGGAAAGACTGAGATCTATCTACAAGCAATTGCACATGCATTTGCTATGCAAAAACAAGTGCTCTTCCTCATTCCGGAAATTGCCCTTGCAGAACAAACATTCAGTATCGTCCGAGCTCGTTTTCAAGAACCCATCGCACTTCTCCATCATCGGCTTTCTCATGGGGAAAGAAACAACTATTGGGAAAAAATGTGCCAAAACAACATCTCACTCGTCGTAGGTGCACGCTCAGCTATTTTTGCTCCCCTTCCGCGCTTGGGCCTCATCATCGTCGACGAAGAACATGAAGGCGCCTACAAAAATGAAGAAGCCCCCTCCTATCACGCACGCGACATCGCCATCATGCGAGGAAAGATGCTCGGTGCGACTGTCATCCTCGGTAGTGCAACGCCCAGTTTGGAAAGCTATCACAATGCCTTAATGGGGAAATATACCCTCAGCACTCTGAAAACACGCGTTGCATCTGCGAAACTTCCTGTGATGCACATCGTCGACATGCGCAAAGAAAAAGAGCGGAAGAATTTTTCGCTCTTTTCTGAACCGCTCGTTGGCGCTCTCAAACGGTGCTATGCACGCGGGGAACAAGCCCTCCTCTTTCTCAATCGCCGAGGCTACCACACTCTTCTTCTTTGCGCATCGTGTGGTTCCTCCCTTCACTGTCCAAACTGTGACATTGCACTTACATTTTATAGAAGCGCAAACCATCTCGCATGTCACCTTTGCGATCATCGCCTTGCCCCGCCACCCACAGAATGTCCAACGTGCAAATTAGGAAAAACGCTCAAATTTAAAGGGGTAGGCACAGAATTTGTCGAACGCGCTCTCCATGCCCTTTTGCCCGAAATGCGTACTCTTCGCATGGATGCGGATACAACAGCACATAAGGGTAGCCATGAACTTCTCTTCAAACAATTTAAATCGGGAAAGGCAGATGTCCTTATTGGCACACAAATGATTGCAAAAGGTCTCCATTTTCCTTCCGTGACACTCGTAGGTATTTTAAATGCAGATAGTGTCTTGCATATTCCCGATTTTCGTTCGACGGAAACGCTCTTTCAGCTTCTCCTGCAAGTTTCCGGACGTGCAGGCCGCGGTGATCTTCCGGGAGAAGTATTCGTTCAAACCCATATGCCCGACCACCTAGTGATTCGCCAAGCAGTAGACAAAGATTATTTAAAATTCTTTTACTCTGAGCGAGAAAATAGAAAAGCTTTTGGCTTTCCCCCTTATTCAAAGCTCATAAAGCTCTCTCTTTCAGGTTTAGATGAAAAAGAAACAAAACATCGAGGAGAAATCCTGCGCACTGCCCTCATTGCAGCCTTGCCCTCATCTATCACTATTTATCCTCTAGTTCCCTCGGGGCATGCCCGCATCAAGGGCCAATATCGATTCCAATTCCTCATTAAAGGAGAAAAATTGATCGCACACGCGCCGATGATTGCGAAAATTGCTCAACAAAATTTTCAAAAAGATGTAAAATTGTTGATCGATGTAGATCCTTTGGATACATTCTTCTGAAGTTTTTACTCGTGTTTGGTATAATATGACCCTTATTATGACTACGATTCATCCCCCTGAATATCACAATCACGAAGAATACCAAAGACGATGCAAACGCCTTCAGGAAATCCAAGAACTTGGCATGGATCCCTATCCTCCCACGTTTGTTATAGAAGGAACTCTAGGGACGTTGACCGCAGCATGGGAAGGAAAAGAACTAGGTCATAGCGAAGACGCCGCTCTCGGGAAGACGCCCCCTGCCCGGATTGCCGGAAGGCTCGTGCTCTTTCGACCCATGGGAAAGAATGCCTTTGGACAATTGCAAGATGAAAGCGGACGAATGCAAATCATGTTCCATCGCGATAGTACTCAAGTCACCGGATTGAATTCCCCTGAACTTCCTCCCCTCAAATTTCTCGAAAAGAAAATTGACCTGGGCGATTTTCTTGGATGCGAAGGCTTTTTATTTCGCACGCAAAAAGGCGAACTCACGCTTTTTGTCACACAAGTCACTCTTCTTTGCAAAACGCTTCTTCCTCTTCCCGATAAACATGGTGGAGTTGCCGACAAAGGCGTACGATATCGAAAACGTTGGCTTGACCTCATCTCTCACGTGAATGTGATCGAGATATTTCGATTGCGTTCAAAAATTTTGCAACTTACGCGTCAGTTTTTTGATCGCGAAGGATTTCTCGAAGTAGAAACGCCCGTCCTTCAAACGGCCTATGGCGGAGCCTCCGCGCAACCCTTTAAGACGCATCTCAATGCACTGCATCAAGATATGTTTATGCGCATTTCTTTAGAGATTCCTTTAAAAAAACTCATTGTAGGAGGATTTCTCAAAGTATTTGAAATGGGAAAGGTCTTTCGCAATGAAGGCATTGATCGTTCTCACAATCCAGAATTTACAGAAATTGAAGCCTATGCTGCTTATTGGGATTACAACGATATGATGAGCATGACGGAACGACTCTTTGAAAGCATCGCCCTTGCCCTCTTTGGCAAGACGCAATTTACTGTTGATTACGAACATGGTTCGCATACCATAGACGTCAAAGCTCCTTGGAAACGACTTTCGATGAAAGAGAGCTTGCAATGTTATGCACAGATCGATGTAGATACCATGAATGTTGAAGAGATGCGCGGTTTTCTCCTAAAAAAAGGGGCTGCTCGAGAAGAAATCGAACATGCTTCTAGGGGATTGCTCATCGCAGCGCTCTTTGAAGAATGCGTCGAAGAGCACCTCATTCAACCGCATCATATCATTGATCATCCCATCGAAACGACTCCTCTCTGCAAATTACATCGCGACCCCACCTTGCGAAAAGAAAAATTCGTAGAACGCTTTGAGAGTTTTATCCTTGGAACGGAATTTTGCAATTCCTACACTGAACTCAATGATCCGATTCTCCAGCGCTCTCTTCTCGAAGCACAATCGCAAGGACGCGATCAAGAAGAAGCTCCTCCCATGGATGAAGAATTTGTCGAAGCCATTTGCCAAGGCATGCCCCCTACAGGTGGCTGGGGAATGGGAATAGATCGATTTGTCATGCTTTTCGCCAATGCCCATTCCATTCGCGATGTGCTTTTTTTCCCACTCATGAAACAGGAGGAGTGATGGGACCTTTTACGCAACTAAGGCTTCGTCGATGTTGGGGATGATTTTGGCCGATTTATGCAAGAGGTCTATTCTATCATGGATGTTCCTTTGATCGGCCTAGGGACGTACAACCTCCTTGGAAAGGAATGTACGAAGATCGTTCGCGCAGCCCTCGAAATGGGCTATCGCCATATTGATACGGCTCATTCCTATGCAAATCACAAAGCTATTGGCAAAGCGCTTAAAACTCATAAGCGAGACTCTTTCTTTCTCACTTCAAAACTCGCACTTGAAGAAGTCGACCCCAAGAATATCGCGCGGAGTGTTGAGCTAGCCTGCTCACGTGCACTCAAAGAATTAGAAACGCAATATCTCGATCTTTACCTCATTCATTGGCCAGACCGAACGCTCGATATTTCTGCCATTTTTGCATCCCTCGATGACCTAAAAGCCAAGGGACTCATTCGCCATGCGGGAGTCAGCAATTTCACTATCCACCACCTACAAGATCTTGCCCGCGATGGGTATCATCCCGATGCCAATCAAGTGGAATTTCACCCTTACCTCTATCAAAAGGAACTCCTTGCCTTTTGCAAAGAACATCAAATCTCTCTCATCGCCTATCGCCCATTGGGAAAGGGAGAATTGCTACATACGCGCGAAGTGCAAGCAATTGCTAAAGCACATGAAAAAACAGCTGCGCAAATTCTCTTGCGCTGGCTCGTGCAACAGAGCATTCCAACTATCCCTAAAGCTTCTTCTTTTGCGCATTTACGAGAAAATTTTGACCTCTTCAACTTTTTTCTCACAAAAGAAGAGATGCACAAACTCAATTGCCTGAACAAAAACAAACGCTTTTGCATTGCTGATCATCCGGAATTTCTCTACTAAAAACTGACCTGTGTCAAAGTTCCCGAGGTTGAAATGCGCATTTAATTCTTCTGAGGAGGACCTTGTAAACCAGCCATGACAGGATGGGGAATGGTTTCTTTTATAATCTGATCGATCTCGCGAACATCTTCTTGATTGAGCTTCCACCCCCACACATCAGTTAGATGCTCTAATTGTTCCGGTTTTCGCGCTCCCCATAATGCGACATCGACTCCCATGTCGAGAGTCCAACGCACTGCAAGTGCAAGAATCGTACGACGATGTTTTTGCATCACCCATTCCTTAAGGCGCTCTACTGCGCGCAAATACTCTGAAAAATGCGGTTCTTGAAATTTGGGATCCGTTTTGCGCAAATCATCCCCGCGAAACGCGATTCCCTTTCGCATTTTTTCGGATAGCAATCCTCGACAAAGAGAACTATATCCCAGTTGAGCGAGTCCATGTTTCTTGCCATAAGGAAGAATGTCCTTTTCAGTTTCTCTTTCAAAGAGGTTAAAAAGAGATTGATTGGCATGCAAAGGAGCTCCCTTTCGAAATGCGTCCATTTGTGCCACCGTGTAATTACTTACCCCGATCGCGCGAATCTTCCCTGCATCAAGAAGCTTGTGCAATGCTGCTCCCGTTTCTTCAAAAGGGACCGCCTCATCCGGCCAATGCACTTGGTAGAGATCTATGACATCGACGTGAAGGCGACGCAGGGAATCTTCTATTTCTTGCGCAATGCGCTGAGGACTTGAATCTCTCCATACGTTGCTATCATGCCAAGCTAATCCCACTTTTGTCGCAATGACAATCTCTCCTTTTTGTGGATATGTTTTGAGAGCTTTTCCCACGATCTCTTCGGATCGGCCAAACCCATACACAGGAGCCGTATCCACAAGTGTGACCCCCATCTCAAATGCCTTATGAATGGCGGCAATCGCTTCCTTTTCTTCCGTTCCGCCCCACATCCAACCGCCAATAGCCCACGTGCCTAAGCCAATGCGTGAGATGCGCTTTTGAATCTTCCCAATCTTTGTATATTCTGTAGCCATATGGCAAAAAATAATGCAAAAATCTGAATTTTCACAAGAAATTGATTTAATTTTTGCCATAAATACGTCTAACTATTTACATGCCCTGACAAAAAAGGGAGATGTGCATTACCATTATGCGATAAAACAAGGCCGCCAGGAGAACCGTTACCTAAAGGAACGAGAGCGCATTGCAAATTCGCAACCGATTATTTCTTCTTTAATCTTGGTCCTTGCGGGGTATCTTCGATGATGTAGCCCTTGGAAGCAATGAAATCGCGGCAATCATCTGCTGTTTTCCATTGTTTTTCTTTTCGTGCTTGCTCTCGTTTGATGAATGCTTCTTCTAGATCTTTCTCGAGGGAAATCTTTTTTTCTTCCAAAGGCAGAACACCAAGTACGTGGTCTATGGATTGCAAGAAATCAAGCACTTCTTCTGCTTCTCCCATCCCTATTTTTTCTTCATCGCAGAGATGATTGACTTCGCGCACGACGTCAAACAACACGGCAAGCGCAGGAGAAATGTTGAGATCGTCTGCTAAATGTTCTCGAAACGCATGCATAGAGCGCTCCAGAAGAGGGAGAATAAATCCTTGATTTCTTTTGTCTTTTATTCCCTGTAGGATTTTTTCTGTGGATTGCGATGCTCCAGGAGTGGGCAGATTCTTTGTCAACAGCGGTTGTAAAATTTGTGGATCGAGCACGTCTCGATCCTTGAGATCTTGTACGATTGCTGCAGTCAAATCTACGGACTTTGCAAAAGATCCCAACACCTTTGTAAATACAGGTTGGAGAAAATTGCGCATCTGCATCTGTTTTGCTTCCACCAAAATGCTACGTACGGTGTTTGCTTTTTCAGAATTTCGAGGAAGTGCTCGTTCTAAAATAGGTTCAAGAATCCTAGATTCTAATAATTCGCAATCATTGCTTTCTTGAAGATCAAAAAGAATGCGCTCTCGAATGTTCGATTGCGAAGCAGGAAGTGCCTTTTCCAAAATACGCGCAAGTGCTGCGTGCATCTTTTCGCGGCGAATAGCTCGTAGTCGTGCAATAAAATCTGCAAGCCTCTCTAATGTGTGTCTTGCTGCGTCGAGAGCTTGAAAGGTAAAATTCAATGGCATCTTGTAATGTACCTGCAACAAAAGCCATCGAACCTCTCTACCATTATAGCCACGTGCAAGCAAATCACGGAGGGTATAAAAATTCCCTAAACTCTTGGACATCTTCTTATGATCGACGAGCAAGTGCTCAATATGCATCCAATGGCGCACAAATCTCTTACCCGATGTGCTTTCCGATTGCGCAATCTCATTTTCATGATGAGGGAAGAGATTGTCTATTCCTCCTACGTGAATATCAATCGTCTCTCCAAGTAGTTTCATGGCCATGGCAGAGCACTCGATATGCCACCCAGGTCGTCCCTTTCCTAAAGGTGTATCCCAAAACACATCTCCATCGCGCTCTGGTTCATAGCTTTTCCACAGCACAAAATCACTCGCCTGCTCTTTTTCGTATTCATCGATGGAAATGCGCTCTGAAGCACCCAGTTGTAGCGCATCCATTCGGAGGTGAGAAAGCCGTCCATATTCCGGGAAACGTTGAATCGAAAAATAAATATTGCCCTCCCCATCGCCATAAGCAATCCCTTTCTGCAAAAGCGTCTGAATCATTTCAACCATTTGGGGGATATACTCAGTTGCAGCAGGATACTGCTCCACTCGTTCGCAATAGAGCGCTTGCAAATCTTCAAAAAAGGCTTGTTTGTAGGGACGCGTATAAGCATCTAACGACATCTGCTGTTCTATTGCTCCGCGGATGGTCTTATCTTCAACATCTGTGAGATTCATGACCTGTTTCACGCGATATCCAAAAAACTTGAGTGTACGCCTCAAAAGGTCTTCGCACACATAGGTGCGAAAATTTCCAATGTGCGCAAAGTGATACACCGTAGGTCCGCAGGTATACATGCGCACGGTGTGTCCATCATAAGGAACAATCTCCTCTTTGCGTTTCGATTCTGAATTTGTTATATATAAAGACGTCTTCATTCGTTTAGCTCGTCCAAGAGACGATAGTGCGTTTTTCCCGTCCCCGTCAAGGGGATTGCGTCGATTCGTTTCACTTCAAAAACTTTAATGAGTCGTCCATAGCCTAATTCTTGCAGTGCGTCATTGACGGCACTGACAGCAACTTCGAATGTAGCGTAGAGGATGATTTGCGGTTTCTTACTCTCTCTTTCGCGCACGGAGACAGCAAGCAAGGGACCTTCATCGGTCTGAGGAACCCATCCAAGCTTATGCGCAACATGGACAAGATCTTCTTCTAACCCGCTCAAGCTCACCATCTCTCCACCTATCTTGATAAATCGCTTCAGTCGTCCTGTAAGGACAAGATCCCCCTCGGAAGTGAGCATGCCGCGATCGCCGGAACGATACCATTTTTTCCCTTCAAGCTCGAGAAATGGATCGCGAGGATTTCCTAAATATCCGGAAAAGACATTCTCTCCAAAGATGCAAACCTCCCCTTCGAGTCCTTGAGATACCACTCTTCCTGATTCCGGATCTACAATGCGAATTTCCACACCGGGTACCGGCTTACCCACTCCGATATGAGGAGCTCCTTGCCGCTGCAATGTAACGACAGGACCGCACTCCGTAATGCCATATCCTTCGAGAAGTTCTGCCTGAGGCAAATGGATCTTGACATATTCAAAAAGAGCCTGCGGAGTTCTTTCTGCACCGGAAACGATATATCTAAGTGATGTGAGTTCCCCTTCCTTTGCTGCACGAAACAGCGCTTTGATAAAACTCGGGGCTGCAGCGAGAAGTGTCGGTTTCCAGTAGGCAATTTCTTGAGCGAGTCTGTGACTTGCTGTGGGATCTGGACTAAAGCAAGCTTTCATTCCCGCAAGAAATGGGAGAAGCCCTGTCATGGAAAAGCCAAAAGAATGAAAGGGAGGCAACATCCCAAACAAAAACTCATCCTGTTTGAGAACAACGCTCTTTAGTGTTGCTGTTTGATTGGTTAAAAGATTTGCATGAGAAAGAGGAACTCCTTTGGGCAGTGTTTCTGTTCCGCTCGTAAATAAAATGACTGCTATATCTTGCGGAGAAATCGCTTGATATTGGAAACGTTTCATGAGTTTCTCCGCGGAAAAAAAGCTCTGCCAAAGCACTTTCACTTGATCTTTCCAACGCAAGGAGCGTTTGATCTCTTCCACGTAAAGAAGAGAACCTTCAATCTTGCCCAAATGGATGCTTTCCAGCTTATCTAAAAAACGAGAAGAGCTGATGACTGTTTTTAATTGCGTGAGATCTACAGCATGATCTATCGCCCGAACACCTACAGTCCAATTCAACATCACAGGTACTTTCTTTGCGAATAAAATGGCAAAGATGACGAGATATGCTGCAGTAGATGCAGGAAGGAGCACACCCACTTTCTCTTCCGGCAATGTTTGAATCGCTTCTTTCAATGCAAGAACTGCGCGAAGTACATCTCGATAACGAAGGGATCCCGATGTGCGATCGACGCAAGCAATTTCTTTCCACCTCTTTTTGCAGACCCTCACTAAACTCTCTTGGATGGTTCGTCCTAATGGAGAATGCGGGGCTGTTCGCCTTCCCTTCGCTTTGAAGGGGGCAATCTCTTCTTCTGTTGACGTAGGCTGTTCGAGATCCCCCATGGCTGCTTCCAGCACATCTTGTACCGTCATTAACATCTGTGAAACAGGAGCTGCATCTGAAAACTCTTCTTCGATGAAAAGCGCAATTTGAAGACTATCCAGCGAATCCAAACCCAAATCTTCTGACAAGCGTTGCTCGTGGAAAATATGACTCATGGGTTTTCCCGAGAGCCCCGCTAAGTATTCAAATACCTTTTTCTCTATAGCAATGGGAATTTTTCGGGCTTGTTTCGATTCCTTCGGTAAAGGAACAAAGGGCGTTGGCACCTTTTTTTTCCAAAAATAGGTGCGAATCAGTGTGAGTGGTTCGGGTCCGGGCTGGGGGTAGCGATTGTACCATTGTTCTAAATAGCGATTGAATTCTAATTTTGTTCCCTGTTTCGGAACATCTGCCGGCAACGAGGAGAATGTGATCGTTAGCTGTCGCCGTGGCGTAAAAAATATCCCATTTCCCAGCACGATTTTTGCTCCTTTCCATAACATAGCAAAAAAATGAGGAGTCTTTCCCGTAAGAGCACGTGAAAATTGACTTCCCCAAAGTCCCTCCGTACGCACGAGAACGACATTGCAATCGGGCATCGCTTGCATAAGCCGATAAACAAAGGAACTTCCTCCCAAAATCTCCCATCCTGAAATTTTTAACCGCCCCCCGGGATAGATGAGAAAATTTTCACGCCTCTTGAGGCCTTCTACAATCGCTTGAAACTGCTTTTCGACCTGCATGGCACGCCAACGATTTGCTGTTTCTCCCATAGAAGCAAGAGGCAGCGCCTTGACTAAATGCATCAAAGGGAGTGCTGCCGGTTGATAATAAAAATACTCATCGACAAGAGGCCTTGGTCGATAGCGATCGTACAACAAAAGCTCGAGAATGATTGGTTCAATTTGCGCAGGGTGATTGGGCAAAAACAACGTGCCCTTTCCCGGATCTAAAGAAAGGGTATCCAAACCTACTACCTTCATGCGATATCTCAATGCGAACGCTCCGCGAAGGACCCATCGCAACACAAAAATAAGAACTGTTTTCACGCTACTTTGCAATATTTTAAGTATACACAAATGGATGCAAAAATTGGGAATTTTGCAAGGAGGCACCCGCCATTTGAACCGGGCCAAGCCGGCACCAAAGCAGCACAACTTGAAAAGTTCTGCGATGCAGATGGGATCAAACGCGGCAGCTATTCGACGTAGCTACAACCCAACTTCTTATCCATCTCGATAAGACGCGATTGCAAAAACCTATGCGAAAAGCTATGTTGCGTCTCATGGTGAAGCATCTACATCGATCTTTCCGCGTTGCCATCCAACAAATATCTCAGCTTTTGCATGAAGAAGCAATGAGACAAACGAGCCTCCTAAGTAAGCCCGTCAAACAGATTCAACCAGGGCAAGCAAACACTCTTACTCGTGCTGTAGAAGACATTGCAAAATTGTTGCGCGCTCACGCCAAAAAAAAACCCTCATTGCGAAAAAAAAGGCGAAAGAATATGTAAAAAATAATTATGTGTTCAAAACCCATTAGCGGGCCTTCTCCCCAAAAGCCTAGGCCTATTGTAAAATCACCATCTAAGGAGAAGCGTATGCTAAAACAGCTAGCAACCCATGTGGCAAAACCTGCGCTTAAATTGCTAAAAGCAACGCCTCTATACCTCTCTCCAGGGAAATATTATTTTCATGCAGAGGGAAATCCTCCCGCAACTCCTTCTACGAAAATTGCGAACGAAAAAAGTAACAAAATATTGCCGCGCCTTCCACGCAAGTAACGTGCGTTCGGAGCACTGCCAGTAGTGTAATAACCGCATCGTATAGAAGACTGTTGCGCGCAATTGCCTCAATCCAAATGTCTTATAGCTGCTCTAAGAGTAACTTTTGCATCCTCAAAGCTTAAAAGCTCGAGTGCTCGATCCAAGGTGACCCATCGCGCTTCTTCGATCTCTTCTTCTTGGCATTTCACTTGACCTTGTACACTGGCAGAGAAAAGGAGAACTGTTTTATCTATCCATTCCCCCTCCCTTTGGAAGCGATAGCGTTCAGTGATTGGGAAAGTAACGAGATAGTGGTCGATCTCTAAATTGGTCTCTTCTTTGAGTTCGCGTCTAGCTGCCTCCATGGGCTCTTCTCCTGGTAAACCCCTGCCCTTGGGAAAACTCCAATGACCCGCGTGTTGTAACACGAGGAGCACCCACCATGTCCCCTCCCTTTTCTGAAAGGGAATGATTCCAAATGACGTTTCCGCGTGCGACATGCTGCTAAAGTTTGTATGGAGCTAAGATTAATGTGGAGTTATGACCACCAAACCCAAAAGAATTGGACATGGCAGCAGTTACCTGAATCGGTTGAGGTTTCCCGGGAATAACGTTTAAACCTGCAACTTCTTCTTCTGGATCTTCGTGATTGATCGTAGGATGCGCCATCCCTTCCAGGATCGTTTGCACAGTGACGATTGCCTCAATGCCACCTGCAGCTCCAAGGCAATGTCCTATCATTGATTTGGTCGCATTGATTTTAAGAGCATGTACATGGGGACCAAAGACCTTTTTGATAGCACGAATTTCGCATAAATCCCCTGCGTGTGTCGACGTTGCATGGGCATTGATATAATTCACTTTTTCGCGCGCAATCCCTGCATCGCGCAGCGCAGTTTCCATGCAAAGAGCTACGCCTTCCCCATCTTCTCGAGGATCTGTCATGTGATGCGCATCGCAATTTACCGCACCACCTAGGTATTCTCCCAAAATAGTTGCATTGCGCTCTAGGGCATGCTCTAAACTTTCCAAGATAAGAACCCCTGCGCCTTCTCCTATCACAAACCCATCTCTCTTTTTATCCCAAGGTCGAGACGCCTTTGTAGGATCTTCATTGCGTTCGGAAAGTGCGCGACAGGCAACGAACCCCGCAACTCCGATGGGGTTTACGGGAGATTCTGCCCCTCCGCAAATCATAAGATCCGCGTGGCCATTTCGGATGTGCTCCGCAGCAGAGAAAATACAATAATTTCCCGTAGCACATGCTGTAGAAATAGAATAGTTTGGGCCCATGAATCCTAACTCGATGCCCAGCAAAGCGCTTCCCATGTTAGAAATGATATAGGGGACAAAGAAAGGAGTAATGCGTCGAAATCCCTTTGTGAGAAAATCTTCTACACCATTGTAAAATACAGACATTCCCCCCATGCCAGAACCCACTAAAATGCCACATCGCTTCTTATCCAAATGATCCAGTGTTTCCCCTGGGGCAATTCCTGCCATTGCCAAGGCCTTCTTTCCTGCAACAATCGTATAGCTAATAAAGGGGTCCACGCGTCTTGCTTGCTTTTTATCGAGATACCCTTCGGGGTCAAATCCCCGAACAGGGGCGGCAAAGCGCGTAGGAAAGTCTTGGCAAGGAAAATTTTTGATTTGGGTAACGCCGCTTTCGCCTGCAAGAAGTTTTTTAAAAAATAAATTTACATCTGAGCCAAAACAGGAGACAATTCCCATTCCGGTGATAACTACTCTTTTTTTACCCATACCCTCAAAGGTTTTGGTAAAAATCATAGGGGATTTTTTGGAATTTTTCAAGATTTGCGGCTTTGGGAGGTCGCAATATCTAAATCGACGATTTTCCCTTCTTGCCACAGTTGCTCTAACTGATATTTGTCTCGCATGCTTGGCATAAAAAGATGGATGATGAGATCTCCTATATCAATTGCGACCCAATCCCCAGCCTTTAACCCCTCGACGCAAAGAGCGCGAATCCCCTGCTTTTCTAACTCCTTTACAAGGGCTTCTCCGATAGCAATGACGTGTTGATCGACATGACCCTCAGCAATA
Source organism: bacterium (assembly GCA_021802305.1). GTDB lineage: Bacteria > Chlamydiota > Chlamydiia > Chlamydiales > Rhabdochlamydiaceae > JAKAAD01. The sequence continues at coordinate 7,845 of JAKAAD010000003.1, read as the reverse complement.
AGAACGTAATTCGTTAATGTCGAGGCATTTCGAACGTCTAGCCCCAAGATATTCACTCCCTTTTTATCAAAAATGACTTGAGCAAGGGCATGAAGCAAGGCAGGAGAATCTGAGGATTGCGCAGGATAAACACTCACCTTCTACAAGTATAACCTATTTTTGAAAATAAATTCCAGTACGGAAGCGGGAACAAGGTGCCCGCAGTACTTTCTCTCGAAAAGGCGCCTTCGAACAAGCGTGCTGCTAATTTCAAGAACAGGGATGGTCGTATGACCTGCTACAATTTTCTCTTTAAATTTTGGCATAAGTTCTTGGACGCGAAAGACTTCTTCTATCGATCTGCTTCCAATGAGCGGGGGAGCCAAATCAAGTAGGGCGTCGATTTCCCTCCAATGAGGGAGCGATGGAAGAACGTCGCTTCCCAGCAATAGAAAAATGGGCTCTTTATGATCCTTTTTCCAATGGCGTAGGGTCTCAATGGTATAGGAAGGGCCTTCGCGATGCAGCTCCCAATCAAATAGGGAGCATTGAGGAAGTTCTTGCATGACAAGCTCAATCATTTTCTTGCGCTGCTGCGGAGAAGCCAAAGGAGGCTGCCCTTGTTTATCCGGAGAAAGTCGTGCAGGACAAAAGAGGACTTGATCTAGAGAATGAGCTTCTGCAAGTGCAATGGCTATGTGAATATGGCCAAAGTGAATAGGATCAAATGTCCCCCCTAAAAATCCAACCCTCACCTGTATTTCTCCAATTCGGATTCCAGCGTATCCATGCTCTCTTCGACCTTCTCCAGTGCTTCTCTTTCTTCCTCAAGCAGATCTCGATAGATCATAGCACTCTCCATATCTAAGTTCGACCCACCCAGCCGCTTGCGGTAGGCTTGCATCTGCTCTTTAATCTCCTTCCGCCTTCCTTCTCGTTCTTCTAACAATTTTTCAAGCCGCTCCCTGACATCTCCACTTTCTTCGCGCAGAAGATCGAGCGCTTTTTTCTCCTCTATCTTATCTTTCACTCTGCGGAAAAGTGCTTCAAGGCTTTCTCGTTCTATATCCTTAATGCACACCGATTGCAAATGTTCGTAGAGCTCATCTCTTTTGTTCATTAGCACTTCCAGAGAAAGATCTTCCTCGAGCAAACTGCGTATTGCTTGCGCAAGAGAATCTGCTACTTTGCTTTTTTCTTCATGTATCTTTTTTTCGCGTATCCCCCTTTTTTCCTCTGCGAGAGCGCGTTCCCAACACCCCTTCAATAAAGCAGCGCTCTTTCTATACGCAGTGGAATGAAGCGGAAGAAGTTTTGCCATTTGTTGGAAATCTTTCACTGTTTGAAGACTCACGGCTGCCTGTGCGCAAGACATTACGTCATTGATAAAAGCTTTGGAAATTTGTTCGATGATCTTCTTCTTTCTAGGAAAAACCATATCTCCTACATGGCGAATGCGATCGAGCAATTGATTTTTTTGACGAAAGCGCATCTCAAGGGATAACACTTCACCGCGCAGGGCCTGAAGCCTTTCTGCGAAGACTCCTAAGAGATGTGCTTCTTTGTACAAAGAAACGTACTCTTCTCTTTTTTCTGCACGGATGTGGTTTATGTTTGGAAAATCAGGAACATGAATTTGCTCCAACTGCAGGGGCATCTCTTTGAGATCTTTTTCGATGGCTTCTACGGCAAGTACAATTTGTTCAACCACAAAATCGGCCTTTTCTTCAGCTAACTTTTTGAGCTGCTTTGCCTCATGTCCCAAAGCAATGAATTCTTCCCATAGCGGCTTTTTTTTTGCGATGGATTTGATCTCTTTAAACAAAGGGAGTACGCGCTTTCGAAATTCCCAAAAACATTTGAACTGCGGAGGCTCTACTTCCGAGAGCGCTTTTCTCATACATAGCAATGCATAGCGAATTTTTTCTTCCACACTCTCTTTTTCTTGAAACTCTTTTTCGAATGTTGCAAATGCTTCCATATCTACCAACTTATTTCATAATCTTGAATGATGAGCTCGATAGCAGTATCCATCATTGTTTGTGAAAGATCTAGCCAACGAAAAAGCGGTTCCTTTCGAAACCACGTGAATTGTCTTTTTGCGTACCGACGCGATGCTTGTTTAAATTGTTTTACAAATCGATCCCAATCTTCCGGTCCTTGCACAGATTGCAAATATTCTAAACATTGTCGATATCCAATGGCCTGCGAAGTGATGGGATTGACTCCCAACCCCTGTTGCTCCAATTTCTTGACCTCATCGACAAAACCTTGTGCAATCATGCGATCGCACCTTTCCTCGATGCGCGGATATAGGATCTCTTTGGGGTAGTATAAAAACCAACAGCGAAAATCATATCTTTCCTTATGCTCGGGCAGCTTGATCACAAAATGGGACATGGGTTTTCCCGTCAATGTATGAATCTCAAGAGCTCGGACAATCTTATGGCGATCGTTTCGCGTGATTTTTTTTGCATACTCCGGATCGATCTCTTGCAAGCGCGTATAGAGAGCTTCTATCCCCTTCGTTTGCAGCTCATGCTCTAGGCTTTTCCGCAGTTCAAGCTCTGCCGGAGGAGCTAATGGGGGGCCATAAATGAGCGCATGAATATAAAACCCCGATCCTCCCACGATGATAGGCACCGCACCATGGTCCAGAATTTCATGAATCGCTGCATGTGCTTCTGTATAAAATTCAAAGACATTAAAACTCTCATCCAAATCTCTTGTATCAATGAGATGATGTTGGATTTCTCTCTGCTCTTGAGGAGAAACTTTCGCAGTTCCAATATCCATCCCACGATACACTTGCATGGAATCCGCAGAAATAATTTCTCCGCCAATCGCTTTCGCGATGACGAGAGAAATTTGCGATTTACCTACAGCTGTCGGCCCCGCTAGAACAATGATTTTCTTTTTCTTTTCTGCAGGGGGAATCTTTTCATTTTGCGGTAGAGTAAATCCAGATACGATGAATTTTTCTTGAGTCGCTCCTCTACTCACATCACACTCTGTACGGGTTAGAAATCAATAGAGCTCATCGCAAAATTTGCTCCAGGCCCCATTTCAAGGATCATCCAAGCCGGTTCATTTTTGCCATTTGCTCGACTTTAATATTCTACCGACTCCTCATTCGCTTCGCAACTTTTTTGCATCCATATTTTCACTTTTATCACATTTGCATGCGTGTCTGGTTGCATACATTCACATGTTTGTGAGCAAGAACCCGATTGCCTGTAAAAATTGTACATGCTACATTGACACCATTACAATTTCTTTGGAGATGAGCAGTGTCACATCGAACTGTTTGTGCAAGCCCCACTAACCGAATGATATGCCGTACGAACTCGTAGCTAGTACTTGGGGACAAGAAGAAATCGATGCAATAAAAAGGGTCATCGATACAGGCATGTTTACCATGTCTTCTCACGTCGCACAATTTGAGCGCGATTTTGCCGCAAAAATGGGAGGCAAATACGCTGTAATGGTGAATTCTGGATCTTCAGCCAATCTCATTGGAATTGCCTCTTTTTTCTTCCGAAAGAAACACCCTCTGCAAGCAGGTGATGAAATCATTGTTCCCGCTATTTCTTGGTCTACGACATTTACTCCCCTCATGCAATATGGCTTAAAACTTCGCTTTGTCGACGTTGATTTGGAAACACTCAACCTGGATGTCACACTTCTCGAAAAAGCGTTGACTCCAAGAACAAAAGCAGTGATGGCTGTGAGTATCCTCGGCAACCCTTGTGCATTGGATGTTATGCGTGCTTTTTGCGATCGCCATCATCTCATCTTATTTGAAGACAATTGCGAATCGATGGGCGCCTCTTTAGGAGGAAAAAATTGTGGTACCTACGGAGATATTGGCACTTTTAGTAGTTTTTTCTCTCATCACATCTCTACGATGGAGGGAGGCGTTTGCCTTACCGATGATGAAGAACTCTACCATATCATGCTCTCGCTCCGTGCCCACGGTTGGACGAGACAGCTTCCCGATGATTCCCCCATCTATGAAAAACATGGCGAAGATTTTTTCGAAACCTACCGCTTTATTTTGCCGGGATATAATGTAAGGCCCCTGGAACTTTCTGGTGCTATCGGCATTGAACAGCTCAAAAAACTCGATCGATTTATCCAAATTCGTCGTGCCAATGCAGAGACTTGGGTCTCTCTTTTTCGCGATGATGAGCGCTTTTTCATTCAAAAAGAACATGGAGTAAGCTCTTGGTTTGCCTTTACATTGATTTTGAACCCTGCTCTTCATGTAGATCGAAAGAAAATTCTGCAGTCACTGAAAGAAGAGGGAATTCAATATCGCATCATCACTGGTGGAAATTTTTTGCGCCACGATGTGATTCAGTATTGCGACCATGACATCGTGGGAGAGATCGTTCATGCAAATATTGCGCACGATTTTGGCTTTTTTGTTGGCAATCACCCCAAGGACATTCGCCGCGAGATTGAGCATTTTCATAAAGTGATCGATCGCGCGGCATCTCTTTCCATGAACCCATCCAAGTAAATTTCGTATAAGAATATCGTGGAAGCAATCATTTTAGCAGGCGGTATGGGAACGAGACTTCGCTCCGTTTGCTCCGATCTTCCAAAGCCTATGGCTGTGGTGCAAGGGAAACCCTTCCTTCATCATCTCATGGCGTATTGGAAAGAACAAGGAGTAACTCGTTTCATCCTTTCCGTTGGCTATCTTGCTGAAAAAATCATCTCCTACTTTGGCAAAGAATTTCAAGCCATTCCCATTGAATACTCGATAGAAAAAGAACCCTTGGGTACGGGAGGAGGGCTCCTGCATGCTCTCCCGCTTCTCCTGTCGCTGCAAGATCCTTTTCTCGTCCTTAATGGAGACACGCTCTTTCAAGTACCTCTAAAGAATTTTAATCTTCAAGGAGATCTTTCTCTTTCGCTGCGCTTAGTGGAAGAAAACCACCGCTACGATGGCGTCACGCTCGCGCCAGACGGTCAAGTGATCCATCTGAAAGCAAACGCCCCTCTCATTAATGGAGGTGTCTATTTCTTCCACAGAAATGCCCTATCCTCCTTTGAAACTACAAAAGCGTTGTCTTTAGAAAAAGAGATCCTCCCCTACTTTATAAAAAAGGGCACCTGCTTCGGACAATGCTTCGACCAATTTTTTATTGATATTGGCATCCCTGAAGACTACTATCGAGCACAATTACTATTATGACCATTTGTGTAGATGCAAGGCTTCTGGGTCCTTTTGGTATTGGGACCTATGTAAAAAATATCCTCCTACATCTCAAAGAGAGTTCCCTTGCCTTGCATGCTCTTATCCATGCGAAGCAGCTTGCCTTCCAAGAGCTTTGGGATGTAATCCATCCTATTGTGATAGAGGCTCCTATTTATTCCGTACGCGAACAAATAGAGCTCCCCCGAAAAATCCCTAAAAATGCACTTCTGTGGTCTCCTCACTATAATATTCCCCTTCTCTTTTCCGGAAAAAGAGTGACCACCATACACGATGTGCGCTATCTCGCGTTTGCACACACGCTTTCTTGGCTACAAAAAATCTATGCGCAGCAAATGATCACGCGCGCTTTTCGAAAATCTCATCGCGTGATTGTCCCCTCCTCATTTACCCGAGAAGAACTCATCAAATACATGGGAACCCCATCCAAAAGCATTCAGGTGATCCCTCTGGGTGTCGATCCAACGACTTTTTCCTCGAAACATCGTCAAGAAGACGGGCAGTTACAAAAGCAGTATGGCCTTTTCTCGCCCTTCATTTTATTTGTCGGAGATCCGGGAAGGTGGCACAAAAATCTCATAGGGGCTCTTCGCGCTGTACATATCCTCCATAGCAAAGGGCGAGTTTTCTCTCTCGTTATCACTGGAAAGATTGCTGATTCCCTGCGCGCCCATCTTGTGCAAGCATTTCCTAACTTGAGAAAAAACCTGCATTTTTTAGGAAGTGTCGAAGAAAACCATCTCCCCTTTTTGTACCGAAGCGCTGCAATGCTTCTCTTCCCTTCCTATTACGAAGGGTTTGGATTACCACCTGTAGAAGCAATGAGTTGCGGTTGTCCCGTTGTTGCGGCTCGTGCTGCTTCTTTACCCGAAGTGTGCGGAGATGCTGCCCTCTACACTGCACCCGACCAACCGGAAGAGATGGCAAAAGCAGTTGAGCTTTTGCTTTGCGATCAAGGTCTTCGGAATACCTGCATAGAAAAAGGATGGAAACGCTCAGAGCAGTTTCGTTGGAAGGCAACTGCAGAAGCCCATTTGCGCATCTTTGAAGAACTCATATAGAATAGCATCCATCATGGATTACCAAGGAATACCTAGAGCGTATCGTCCGCAAACCTTTGCAGCGGTTGTCGGACAAGAAGCCATTGTTACAACGTTAAAAAATGCCTTGCGCTTGGGCAAAATAGCCCCTGCCTATCTTTTTACAGGCATGTATGGCACCGGGAAAACGACCCTTGCGCGCATTTTGGCTAAAGCTATTAACTGCGCAGCTCTTACAGAAGGGTGTGAACCTTGCAATCAATGCCCCTCTTGCTTAGCTATTGCTTCAGGCCGCTCCTTAGATGTATTGGAAATTGATGGCGCTTCTCATCGCAGCATCGAAGACATCCGTTCCCTCAATGAAACCATTAGCTATGCACCTGCGTTAGGCAAGAACAAAATCTACCTCATCGACGAAGTGCATATGCTCACTAAAGAAGCCTTTCATGCTCTCCTCAAAACATTGGAAGAGCCTCCTCCTGCAGTGACCTTTATCTTCGCAACGACAGAAGCACACAAAGTACTCCCCACCATTGTGAGTCGTTGCCAATGTTTTGACCTACATGCTATTCCCCCTAAGCTCATGAAAGAGCGGCTCATGTACATTGCCTCTGACTTAGAAAGAGAGTGTGAGGAGAGTGTACTCGATCTCATCGTCTATCTCTCCGAAGGTGCCTTGCGCAATGCAGAATCCCTGCTCGATCGGCTCTTTTGCTTAGAAAAGGGCCCCGTCACCGTGGAAAGAGCCTGGGATGCTCTGGGTTTGCTGTCTAGAGAGATGTTTTTTTCTCTCGATAAGGCTTATGCTGCAGAACAACTTCCCTTTGCTTTTATTTTTGCAGAGCATCTCTTTGCTTCAGGGAAAGACCCTGTCTATTGCCTCTCCCTTTTGCTCGAACACTATCGCACCATTTTACAAATGCATTTAGGTGTAGAAACCTTTGCCTTTCATCCCAAAGATCGCGAACGTTACAAAGAAGCTCATCAAATATATTCTAAAGAGCAATGCCTACTCATTCTCGATCTACTCCTTGCATGGCAAGAAAGAATGGCAAAGCTCCCCTTTAAACGAACGCTCGTTGAACTCCTTTTGCTGGAAATCTTGCGCTCTAAGCATTATCTCTCTCCTGTTGTCATTGCAGAACGCCTTCTTGTATTAGAAGAAAAGATCCATGACACATTACATGTAAAACAAACTCCATCAAGACCTATTTCCAAATCTATGAATACAAAACAAGAAACAACAAAAGATTTCGTCCCCAACTCTTTGCAGAATCGAGAATCTAACAAGTTGGAGCAAGCAACTATTGTTCAAACACCCGATGCAAGCGAAGATACAATTGCTACAGAAACGCAATCTGCCCCAAAGAATACAGATGTGCATCCCAGCCGTCATGAGTCTCTCATGCGCTTTGCAGCGGTAGAATTAGAAGGAACGCTCAAACAAAAATAATACTCTCATTTTTGTTGGTCTTTTGCTCTGTACTGGACAAAAAAAATAAATTGGTGACAAAGACCCGCTGATGGGCAATTATATCTCATTTATAACCAGCGAGGTATAAATGAAGCACATCAGCGAGTTGCGAACAAGTTTATCTT
>JAKAAD010000075.1 GCA_021802305.1 bacterium | reverse complement strand
GCAATTCCCACGACACCACCGTCAATGAGGTGATTAGGGATAAGGAAAATGCGGATAGAAAGTGCAGCTAAAAAGGAGCCGAAGAGCAGCCAAAAAAGCCAGGCAGAATGGTGAATCCACTTTTTTGCTGTTGACATCTCTTGAGGCATATCTATGATTCTCCGAGTTTTAGAAAATATTTGTATACAGAATTCTTAGGCAATACAAAGAGTAAAACGCGGGAGACGGGGCTCGAACCCGCAACTTCCGCCTTGACAGGGCGGTGCTCTAACCAATTGAACTACTCCCGCAGTCTATGGGCGCAACAGGACTCGAACCTATGACCACCTGTTTGTAAGACAGGCGCTCTACCAACTGAGCTATGCGCCCTCAAAGACGAGTTTACAGCTTACGGACTCACCTGTTTTTCCACAAGGCGGAAAGATTGGTTTTTGGCTACGTCGGACAGCCACAACATTTGCACTCGTCTTCATCGCACGACAATTGTAAGTTGTGCTGCTTCGACGGCAACTTCGCTTGGGTTTTCATGCAAGACGCCTCTTTGTCAAATTCCCCATTTTTGCATGCACTTGTATATAGTAGTCTTCATGTGGGAGCTATATCAACGATTCTTCAAGGCGGGCATAGGGGGAGTGCTTATTCTCTCTCTTTTGAGCTGTAGTGTGCATTCTGTGGAATCTTATCGGAGAAAAGGAGCACGCGAGGCAGAAAGTTTTGCTAATGAGCTTTCCACCATTCACAATAGCCAAGAGCTTCTGCGAGCAGAGCCGATGATGCGAAAGCACTTTCTTGCTCTTGTTCATCTCATGATTGAAGCGAGAAAATGGCAAAAAGAACATGACATCCCACTTCCCGATGTGAGACCATGCGTAGCATACGAACACTTGCAAGAGCAGCTTGCACGCATTGCGTTCATGGAAGGAGGAAGGGAAGTCATCCGAAGAGCGCAGCAAGAAGCGTTGATTTGCTTGGATCGGCAGGAACGCAGAATCCAAAAACGCGAAAGAGCTCAACTCGATAAGCCTTTTGAAAAGTGAGCTTCTTGCCCATTGCTGGATTTAAGTTATTCGCAATAAGTAAGTTGCGAGATTGAATAAAGATCCCTTCCTTTCAAAGTACAATCAGGGACATCAACCAATTTTCGTATCCATCTCATGATGGGACGACGATGAGAAGCAAAAGAACGAAGGAAGTTTTCAAGAAGTGCTTGGAGATTGGATACTGTTTTCAGAGAGAAAGGTACGATCGAAATGCGCTTTTCTTTCTTGGTAAAAGCCACGGTCAGTAATTTCGTTTGCATGTAGGGGAACTACGGTTGCAAAGCCCTGCTTGAGCAAGGATACATCGCTTTCTTCGCGTTCATTGTGTTCTTGCCATTTTGCTCCTAGCCAATAGTATGGGTGACCTTCAGGATGCCTATTTTCCAAGGGATCCTCTGCCCAAAACCCATAGCCCTGGCGTGCTAGTTTTACACCTAGGATAGGTGTAATTGAGGGAAAGTTCACGTTGAGAAAAGTGCCCGTAGGGAGGAACGATTGCAAAATGTATTCTGCAATTTTTTGAACATATTCCTTAGCTCCTTCGTAATCAGGTGCATCGTAGTTTGAGCAAGAAAAAGCGACTCCCGGGATATTGCGAAACACCCCTTCGATCACACCGCCAATGGTGCCGCTGCAAAACACATTGCGACCGGAGTTATCTCCCCGATTGATGCCAGAAGCAAGTAAGTCTGGTTGAAATTTAAGAATGACACTCAGAGCAAGGCGTACGCAATCGGCAGGTGTCCCGGACACCTTCCACGCCTTTGCTTTTGGACTGTAGTCTACTTCGTGGATATGGAGAGGATGGCGAAAGGTAATAGCTACGCCCATGCCGGATTGTTCGGTAGCCGGAGCAACGATGTAAAGATCGCCTATTTCGCAAAGAGCATCGTGGAGAGCTCTAAGACCCGGAGCATCGATTCCGTCATCATTTACAAGTAAAATAGTTGGTTTTTTTTTCATGGCCAAATTCCTAATTTTTGAATGCATTTGCGTATAAATATCGCTCAAGCCCCTCTTCAACGTTCCCGAAGAACACAAGCTCTCCCTCTTGTAGCACTATGACTTTACTGCAAAAACTTTGAATGATTTCCGTGGAATGAGAAGACAAAACGACAATACGCGATTGTTCAATGAGATCGCAAATGCGCTGTTTTGCTTTTTCCTGAAAAGAGGCATCGCCGGTGCCGACAATCTCATCGAGAAGCAAAATTTCGGGTGCAATCGCTGTTGCGACGCTAAAAGCAAGACGAAGCTGCATACCGGAAGAATAGGTGCGTACAGGGCAAAAAAGATGCTCATTTAGACCAGTAAATGCCGCGATTTCTTCCGCTTTTGTTTCTATCTCTTTACGGGTCAATCCAAGAAGGATGCCGCGAAGGAGGATGTTTTCGTAGCCGGTGGATTCATCATTTAACCCGAAAGAAAGATTGAGAAGAGGCGAGACTTTTCCATCGACATAGACTCGTCCCTCTTCAGGTTCGTAAATGCCAGCAATAGTGCGAAGAAGAGAACTCTTTCCCGCTCCGTTATGTCCAAGAACGCCTACGCGATCTCCATCGTGAATCGTAAAAGAGAGCGCATGGAGAGCGCGAACGATGATTTTTTGCCCTACAGTTGTTTGCAATTTGCCCTTTGTTCCAAATTGGATGATGGCTTTTTTGAGAGAGCGAGCATTCATTTGGTAGATGGGGAAGTTGACAGTTACGCGATCGAAAGAGATCAGAGCCATACTTACACCCAATAGACGATGCGGTGTCGTATTTTTTTGAGACAAAGAAAAGCGAGGCCTATCCCCACAATGGTAAAGAGACCTACGAAAAGCAGAGAGAACGTGCTAGGCATCTCGCTCATGAGGGGATAGCGCAAAATATGAATAAAATGAGCAAAGGGATTGAGCTGAATCCAGAGTAGATATCGACCGGAAAGGAATTCTGCTTTCCACATGATGGGCGTGATGAAAAAGATGATCTGCATCATGTTCGTAACGATGGGAAGGATATCGCGGTACCTTGCTCCTAAGCTTGCCAAGATCAAGCCATAGCAAAAAGCATTGATGCCGATGAAAAAAAGAGAGAGCGGAATCATGAGGAGCGCGCCGGTGCAAGGGATGCGCAACCATAAAAAAAGCGGGATCATGATGAGCGCATTATGTGCAAAAACAAGGAGGCATCGAAGTACAATGCGAAGCACGTGCGTACATAGGGGAAGTTTGATCTGCTTGATGTATTGTTCTCCCTCAATAAATGCATGTGTGCCCTCCATCACTAAGGAGAGGATGAGATTCCAAACGAGGATGCCTGTCGTAAGATAAGGGAGGTAAGATCGGAGATCCATCTGAAAGAGTCTTACATAGAGAAAACCCATGGAAAGAATAGTGATAGCCATGCTCAGGGTAATCCAAAAAGGACCAAGCTGTGAGCGACGGTAGCGCATGCGGATGTCTTGCCATGCAAGGAGCCCCCATATGCGCCAGTGAAGAAGAGATTGAAAGACATCTTCAATAGCAAGTCGCCAAGGAGAGAGATGTTGTACATCTCGAGTGTGGGCAATGGATGAGGTAGTCGATGCGGTTTGTGTCATTGTTTTATCATTTTTGTTGCACTCAACATTGTACCAAAGATCGCAAATAACGTTGCATGAGTTGCAGACAATGACTAGCCCTATACATTCTAAAAGCCCATGTCCTATAAGAAACAACGATTGGAGTGTTTTGTTTTCTGCGCAAGAAAAAACCACAGAGAATTCCGTTTCTCAGACCCCCTTGGTGGATCGCTTTCATGCTCTTTCCAAAGAAGAGCAGGAAAAATTCTTGCAAAGGGGATGGCAAGTACCTCAGTTTCAGCAGGCCACCATTGAAGCACGGAGAGACTCTGCTCGCATGCTAAATAATGGAACCAAGGCATATTTCAGTTTGCCCATGCGCTCCCCCATTTTGGTGTGAAATAGGCGCCTATACACTAAAGATGAATCTGGATACATAATATTACTCTCTCTAGGCGCAGATATTGTTCGTGCTCCGCAGAAGAATGGAGCGCAGAAAAAGTTGCAGTTGGCGGAGTAATGTAGAAAGCCATGCAAGTGGTTTTTTTTCTTGACATGAAGAATTGCTCTGCATTATCGTAACCTTATCACATAAGACGAATCACCCAAAGTAATGAGTTCCAAATAACAATGATGGTAGATCCTGCGAGTCTTCAATTTTACGATAAATACAGACAATTTGAAGATCCGGTGAGTTTAGAGCCCATCGAGGAAGCTGTGATGGATTCTCACAGGCATTATTTTGATCAAAAGACGATTGAGAAGCTCCAAGCAGCCCATAATAACGAAGGAATCACATGTCCCAAAAATCGCCAATTTGTTCCTGCGGACCAACTTCAGCGTGCTCCAGACTTTGACGAAGCTCATCGAGATATGAGAGAGCTCTTTACAAAAAATGCAAAATTAGAAGAAGTCAATAATAAACTTTCCGACAAAAATGCAGATTTAGAAGAAGTCAACAATCAATTTTTCGCAGAAAATGCAGCTTTAAAAAAAGAAGTAAATGATTTGCAATCCCAAAGCCAGGAGCAGGGGAAATCAATAGAAGATCTGCGTCAAGACGTAACTATGAGCAAATGGTTCACCGTCTTCAGTGTCGCGATAAGTGGATCTCTCTATCTATATACCCAATTCAAGTTTAAATAACGTTAGGAGAATAGCACCATCATGGCTAACCCCATCATACATTCTAGCAACTCAAGTCTTGCAAGCAACAACGATACTTGGATGGTTTTGTTTTCTTCGCAAGGAGGGAACAATGACAATGCAGAGAATTCCATTTCTCAGACTCCCTTGGTGGATCGCTTTCATACTCTTTCCAAAGAAGAGCAGGAAAAATTCTTGCAAACGGGATGGAAAGCACTGCAGCTTCAGCAGGCCACCATTGAAGCACAGCGAGAATTTGCTCGCATGCTAAGTCAATCAATGAAGGCACACCGCGCCGAATCTCTTCAGAAAGAGATAGCAGCCCAACGAAAAAAAATTGAGAGACTAGACACGTCAATTCAATGCATGCTAAACATGATGCCTGATGTGTGCAGCGAGGAACAAGGCAAAGCCTATAAGCAGAACGTAAGGACCACATTAGAGAATATGGAAGCCCGTAATATGGAACCAGAAGAAAAATACTACGCAAAGGAAAATTTCATGGGAAAGGTCGATCTGGAATTACAGTATGCGCGAATAAACCAGCTGGATTTTACAGTGAACGAGTTGCAACTGCTCGTAAAGATAAAAGCCAAGGAGATAGC
>JAKAAD010000074.1 GCA_021802305.1 bacterium | reverse complement strand
TGGACTGAAAAAGATCTGCAATGTGCACCGCTGCTTTTTGCCCAGCAGCGTCGCCATCCATCGCAAGAACGACCTCTCGAACGCCTAAGTGCAGCAATTCTTGGACATGTTCATCTGTAAAAGCCGTACCAAGGGTAGCAACCGTCCAATCAAATCCTAAATAAATGAGCCGTAAGGCATCGATTTGTCCTTCAACGATGAGAGCTCTTTTTTGCTTTGCAATGCGCATCCGAGAAGCATGCAAACCAAACAGCATGCGCGACTTTTTAAAAAGAGGAGTCTCAGGAGTATTTATGTATTTGCCTCCATAGGTCGTTTCTTTGAATTTGCGACAAGAAAATCCGATGACAGCTTGCGTAGCATCGCAAATGGGGAATGCAATGCGCTCAATGAAAAAATCGCGCTTTTTGTTTTGTTGAAGCAATCCTGCTTGCCGCATCGTCTCTTCATCGAACTTTAGGGCATGGAGCGCTCGGTAGAGAGTATCCCCCCCTTTAGGTGCATAACCAATCTGAAATTTCCTAATAAAATCTGCATCGAGACCTCGTTTGTAGAGATATTCCAAAGCAGCTCGCCCCTCCTCAGAAAAAAGAAGCAGTCCATGGTAGATCTCTGCAGCGCGTGCAAGTGCTTCTTTCCACTTTCCTTTATCGAGAACCTTATTTCCCGAGGAAGTGGTCTTCACTAATCGAACGTGAAAACGCTCTGCCAACATCTCTACCGCATCTGTAAAACTCATTTGTCTATACGACATGAGAAACGAAATCGCATCGCCATGAGCTCCACATCCATAGCAATGGTAATGCGTATCTCCTGCCTTCAAGCAAAATGAGGGCGTGCGTTCTTCATGAAAAGGACAAAGCGCTTTGTAACTAGACCCTGTCCTCTTAAGAGTCACATGCAAAGAGAGCACATCGACGAGATCAATACGAGCTCTAAGCTCTTCGAGACTTTCCTGTGTATATAGCGGCATGCTGCTCACTATATTAGTAGGTCTCTTTTTTCTTTGTGCGCTTGTAGACGCCTTTCACATGCATGCGGCGCTCTGCTTCCCAGGCATGTACGTTTTGTTGCATATTGAGCCAAAACTCTGGAGTTGTTCCTAAGTGCTCGGCAAAGAGCGGGGCCCACGTCTCTGAAAAAGGGATCTTTTCTTCGATGAAATCGCGCACTTTTTTTTCGTTCCACCCTTCTCCTAGTTCTTCAGCAAATTGCTTTGGAGTGAGGCCCAAGGGTCCAAGGAATTCCTCGGAGAGGATCTTACCAAGATGTGTAGGTTTTCTTCTTTTAGGCAACACGCTTTTACGCCGCTTTGATTTCCACTTCGTCAATACCATCTCGATTCCAACGAAACGCAATACACCATTGCGCATTGATAGGAATGACATATTTTTCTTTTCCCCCTCTCACAAAGCGATCATTGCGATGATCAGGCAACTCCATGATCGATGTTAAATCCTTAACTGCATTGAGAAGGTCTAGCTTTCGCTCCGCAATCTGAACTAAGGGCAAGGGCAACTGCTTTCTCACCGTACTGGAGTGAATCCCATGAAAAATGTCATGAGCCACTTTATCTGCAAAGGAACGTATCATGTGTATCCGGGTTTATTTCGATATATACCGATTTTGATATTATACACAAATGCAGTCAAAATTGGTTTTTGGCTACCCCGAATAGCCACCGCATTTGAACTCGTCTGCATCGCACAACAACTTCAAGTTGTGTTGCTTCGACGTCGGCTTCTCTTGGCTCAAATGCCACGCCTCTTTATCAACATTTGTGTATATAATTGAATATGGATCGATGGAATTTTGCCATTGCAAGTCTGGGTATTTTCTTCTCCTCCTTCCTCAATCCCATCGCCACACATGCAGAAAAAATCTCCGAAGTCTCCCCTACCCCCTTACAGCAAGAATCTATCGACAAACACTACATCTTCTATCTCTTACAATCGCAAGAGTGGAAGCGAGGAATCGACCTTTATCGCAAATATAAAGAATTGCTTGGTCATCACGATGTTGAAATCCTTGCACAAATGGCCTTCACTTTACTCGAACGCATAGCAAAATCGCCCGATCACGAAGATCAACTCGCGGCTCTCTTCGCTGCCTCTTTAGCCCACGTCTCTACACCGCTTGCATTCATCAATAACGGCTTTTTTCTGCATGGAGAACCCCATGCGCAACTTGCAGCTATTCACTTACTTGGGCAAATTCAAGACGATCGGAGTGAATTCTTACTCCTACAAGCAATGTCCTCGCGATCTCTACTCATTCGTTTGGAAGCAGCCTATCAGCTATGCATGCGCAAAGCAAAAATGGCGGTCGGACATGTCGAATCCCTCATGCATCGCTTGCCGCCTCAAGCTCGTAGTTTTTTCCCCCAATTTTTTGCGCTGAGTGGCACGAAAGAAGCGATCGCCATCCTTCGACAGCTCATTGATGATCCTGACCCCGGCACACGCATTGAAACAATTACTGCAGTAGCGCGTTTTGGAAGGGACGACCTTCTTCCTTTGATACAAAGCGCTGCAACCTACGCCTCCCCCATCCAACAAGAAGCCTGTGCCATGGCTTTTGGAATGCTCAAAGATTATCGCTCTCTTCCTACACTGCGAACATTTGCTTCATCGCCTCATGACACCGTACGACTTGCTGCTCTCTCTGCACTCTTTCATTTAGGCGAAGAAAGTGCCAAAGCGGGACTCTTTGCTTCTGCAAAAGGCGAAAATCTCTTTGCCATTCGCCTCCTGGAAGATATAGAGGGAAGCGAAGATCTGCTTGTCTCTTTGCTTTTCTCCAAAGATATTCATGTGCGCTTCAATGCTCTCCTTTCCCTATTAAAGAGAAGAGATCCTCGTGTAACACCCCATCTCAAGGAGTTTATCGTCTGCGATACGAAGGACATTGGCTTTCAACCACTTTTTTCTAGTGGAGGTACGCTCCAAGCATGGAAAATCATTGGTTCTGCCGAACAGCAAGCGAATAAAGGTATTCGAGATTTGATCCCCATTTCCCTACATGTTCGTGAACAAATGCTACGAGATTGCGTTGAGCTCCCTTCCACTGCATTCCTCGAAATCGCGCATCTTCTCTTGAACGAAGGACAAAATGCACTCATTCCCCTTCTTGTACGCGTGCTTGAGATGCGTCCCTCCCCTGAAGTGGTAGAACTTCTCAAGAAAAACGCCCAACGCACTGGCGCCCCTCTTATTCGTACCTATTGTCAGCTTGCACTCATGCGCATGACAAAGAATCGAGAAGGAGAAGAGACTGTTCTTCGATGGATACAACAACAAAAACAAAGCGAAATGCTCCGTTTTCGGCCCATTGTTCCTAAAAATGCACTTATCTCCCGAACATCGCAAGGAGACTCTCTCACCCATGAAGAACATGCAGCTCTTCTTTGCGATGCATACATTACTCTTGCGCAAAATCACAATGACCTTGGGATAGATACCCTTCTCGATGGCATTGCAACCGGCCATCCCAAAAATCGCGCTATCCTGGCAGCTCTACTCATTCAGGCAATTGAGTAAGAGAATTTTTTTTAAAAAATTAATTTTAAATTGTATTGAATTGCACTATTGTGTATATTTACAGTATTAGTTTAAATCATTTTTTAATGTGAGGAATATTATGGCAACGATTGCAAATCAAATTGGATCAACCCCTACCTGCATGGCTACTATCCAAAATCAATATGGCCCTGTCGATGATTATGAATCTCGACAACAAATATTTGAAATTGAATCTGAAAAAATCATTCAAACTGCTGTCAATCAAATGAATCAGAGTGATATCGCAAGCTTTCCTGCATTATTTCGCGATCTACTCTCAACATTCGCAAAAGAAAGACAAAGGATCGCAAGAGAAGCAAAAACCTCTCATGCCCATGAATTTGGCATAGAAAGAGTGAGGGACCCAGCGCATGCATACACACTATTCACTGGTCCTTATTCGAAAACAAATGAATTGGCTATCCAACAACTTGGATCTCAAATGGCAAACATGAAACGGTCAGTGAAAGAATTTCAAGAGACGACTAAAAAAGTTGAAGAGTGCATACAAGAAAGAAAGTTTTCCTTTCAGATCGAAATCTTGGGACCAAAGGAATTTGAAGCATACAGCAAAACCATTTCCCTTGAGGAGGCAAAGGTTCTTAAAAAAGAAATATTTCAAGAAATCCCCAATGCAACTAATTTTCAGATCATGCAAAAAATGAAAGAAAAGCAACCTGTTTTCTACAAAAACGATAAAATGAATTTTTATTTTAGGACAATTATGGAGGCATTTCCTAAGCCCACAATAGATTCCGTCCTTAGAAAAGTTGTTTCCGGTAATCCGGCAAATCTCAAGTCTGATTGGATTCTTGTTACTAAGAGAAGCGAAATCAATGGAAAAATGTATGCTACTTCTCAATGGCTTACCTGGGTGTATCGCAACTGCCGACGCGATCCCGTAGAGCGGATGTTAGATGCAGAATATCGTCCCTCTATCACAGTGTTGCATCAAGATCTTTTTCTCATAAATGATGCCATGAAAGAGTGCGAGCAAATTTTTAGCGAGATCATGAAATGGGATTCTAAAACGGCAACGTTTACACAATTAAAAAACAAGGTTGCTCTTTTGCGTTACATTTTTGCGGAAGCTATGCCATATACACGAGGTTCTGCAGCCATTGCTGAATGGCTTGAACAAGCCATTTACAGAGCACACGGCTACACCTGTACCTATCACCCCAATTATCCACGTGAAAGCGTAGACTTAGTTGCTATCTCAAATTTAAAATACTCAGACTACTTAGCTAGATATCAACAACTCGTAGATTGCAAGCCTTTGGACTGAACGAAATAGCGGCATCCTAGAGTGTTGCATAGCGCGAATAGGAGCTTCCTTCGTATCATCTTGTTGTGCATTTACAGTTTCGCCATTGGCTATACCTCTCTTCTTGTCTCTGCTCCTTTTCCTGGGGAAGCTCACTCACTGTTGATCTCAAAAATCCCACTTACTCTTCTGGAGTGCTTTCCACAGAAGAAGGTGGTATCGTCTTCAAAGAGAACTTTCTCCTACAGGCGCAAAAAATTACCTACACTGATCGATCAGAGCAGGGTAGCCCCGTTCATACGGTAACAGCTGAAGGAGACCTCATGCTCGTTATCGGCGATCGTTATTTTGTAGGCCGGCGCATCGAATATGATTTTATTACAAAAATGGGCACTCTCTATCAAGGCAGAACCTCTACGGATATCTGGTTTATTGGAGGAGAAAAAATAGAAATTCGCGAAGATGGCTCCTTTTCTCTTGCTACGGCTTATGTGACGACATGTGAAGGTACAGAGCGGGCCTGGGATATTC
>JAKAAD010000073.1 GCA_021802305.1 bacterium | reverse complement strand
TGCCCCCCCTTAAAATCTACATTGGGCTAGCATTCTTTTCTTGCATTTTTGTTACTAAGGATGAATTTATTCATAAAGAATGTTGCCCTGCAACTGAGCAATGGTTACACGCGGTACTCTTTCTCAATCACCCTATCTTGCTAACGCTTGGTGGAATCTTTTGGTATATTCTCTATCAAGCAGTACACGCATCTCTACACCCCTTCTTGTGGAAATTCTTGTGGGGGCAAGCAAGTTTGATGTTTTTATTTGCAACCTATCAAATCATTTACTGGAATCTTTTATGGAAAAAAGCCGCTCTGTAATCAATAACGACTTTTACGATGACCTTCATGACAAATGGTACACAGAAGAGGCGCATCCCATTGCACTATTGCGCGCAGAAAATCAAACACGCAATCCTTGGCTACTCACACAAATCGAGAAGTATTTAGGGAAGACCCAAAGCGTGTTAGACGTTGGGTGTGGTGGAGGTCTTTTATCCAATGCTCTAGCCAAAGCAGGACATCGAGTGACGGGACTCGATCAGTCTGCTTCGAGCCTACGCATTGCAACACAAAATGATGCAACAAAAAGCGTAACCTATGTAGTTGGAGACGCCTGCGCTCTTCCCTTCAAAGAGGGGGAATTTGATGCAGTTTGCGCTATGGATTTTCTCGAGCACATTCCTTATCCTAAGAATGCACTCGTCGAAATGAGCCGAGTGCTCAAGCGAGGGGGTCTCTTCTTTTTTCATACGTTCAATCGCAATCTCTTGAGCTGGCTTTTTGTCATTAAAGGGGTAGATTGGTTGATCCCCAATGCACCGAAACACATGCATCGCTACAAACTCTTTATCAAACCCGAAGAACTCACTGCGTGGTGTAGGGACGTGGGTCTACATGTCCAAGAACAATGTGGCCTCTCTCTCTCCTTTTTTTCTAAAGCAGTTTGGAAAAGCATCCTTCAACGTCGCGTACGAAGTGACGTGCAGTTTGTCCTTACGCGCTCTCTTGCCATGGGCTATTTGGGATTTGCGAAAAAAATCGCATAAAAAAGTCCGATGTAAAAATTTCTAACAAAATATGGATGATAAAAACCGATCTCAAGGCCTTTATTCCCAATGTATTCACCTATGTATAGCGGTTCATGTTTCTGGCTTGGAAAGAATCGCATGTTTGTAAGGCATATCGACGTAATCCTTCCAATTGTGCACCAGATTCAGCGAACGCTGTGCCTTTTCAGATTGTGCCATAGGCAGCTCTGATAGCAAGCATGTGGTTATGGCTACTTGTAATGGAAAATGCTTCATGGCTAGCGAGTATTCTTTGAAGTTCAAACTACGTATGCTATGCGTAAGCGCAGAAAAAAATTTGGTCTGCATGATTTTGGGTGAAAGTTCTTCAGGAGTATTTCGCATTGCATATTTCACAGGGATCTCTTCTTGCTCTATCTGCTTTTTGGTTTCGAAAGCAAGCACATACATTTTCATGAACGTCTTTACAAGGTGAAAACAGGAAACGATGTGCAATTTTTTCCCTAGCTTTCCGTCCTTTTGCTGCAGCTGATTGATAAAAACTTTTACTAGTTGAGCTTCTTCGTGCATCGACAAATTTCGGATAAAATGGTAACATAAAATTTCTTTTATGACAACGGTCACATTGAACGGAAAAATTGTTCACACATCTAAACTACCTCCGGCGATTGGTAGCAAAGCTCCGGATTTTTCCCTCATCGATGAAGATTTAAAGGAAGTCTCTCTCAAAACCTTTCCTGGAAAGCGAAAACTTCTTTATTGCGTGCCTAGCCTTGATACGAATGTTTGCTCCATTTCTTCGAAAAAGTTGAATGACGCCCTACAAAATCATCCCGAAATTGTGGCTCTCATTATCTCTGCCGACTTGCCTTTTGCACAAAAACGCATCTGCGGGCAAGAAAATATGCACAATGTCAAAACGCTCTCTATGATGCGTTCGAAGGATTTTGCCAAAGAGTATGGCACCTTCATCCTGGATGGTCCCCTCGCAGGACTTTCCGCAAGAGCTCTCTTTGTGTTGGATAAAGACGACACGATTATATATGAAGAACTCGTTCCGGAAATTACACAGGAACCCAATTACGAACATGCCCTTAAGGCATTAAGCCTCTTGCATAACTAAGCTTCTAACAAGAGTTACACAAGAGGTCTATTTGATTCCAAAACGTTAAATCGCATTTTTACGACCAGATACCATGCGATAAAAAGAAAAAGGGCAAAGAGGGAAATCCACAGATGCACGTGCGCCATAAGGAGTGTTTGACACCCTAAGATGAGAAGAGATCCCATCGCCTTTGCAGATCGATCCACAAAGACGTCAATAAACGCCTTGGCACGAAATTTTTCATCTTGTTGTAAGGGTGTGTACATCATTTCCTTTAAAACGCTAAAGGTAGAGTAATGCATGACCTTTTGTGTGCCATAGAGGAGTGCAGCTATGCCAAATGTAGGGAAGATTACGTAAGCAAGTTGATGAAGACCCATCAGAAAAGGAATCAACATAAAGCTCCGCTTCAATCCTAAAAATTGGAGCAGCAGAAAAGAGCCAATGAGCTGTAGGCTTAAGCTGACCATTTGAACAAGGCCAAATATTCTTCCTAACATCTGCGTACGTACATCTTGGTCTTGTAAAGTAGTTTCTAGTGCAGCCCCAAATTGAAATTCGACAAAAGACATCGATAGATGCATGAACACACAGACGAACAAGATCAGGGGCAATACGCGTGAGGATCGAATCAGAGAAATGCCATGCATAAATGCTTTGCCAATGTGCATGCGTTCTTGTACTTCTAGCTTATAATCCAATCCTTGGTCCGTGCATTTGAGCATTTGCGCATATAAGAAAAAAGCTACGGGAAGTATGGGGATAGCCAGGAGGAGGAGCTGTTCAGAGCCTATTTGCACAGCAAAAATTCCAGGGATTACACTCCCTACGATCCCCCCTAAGCCGCCACCTGCAAAGAGAATGCCATAGAAAAATTTTGCCTCGCGCATGGAAAAAGTTGCTTGTACGACAGACCAAAGTTGATGAAGCATGAGCATGACGTAGACTTCTTTCCATGCATAGTAGAAAAAACTCAACCATGGGTACATTTGAAGATACATGCTAGCAATCGTGTGAGTACTAACAACAACGCTCGTAAAACAAAGAAACGTTCTCAAACAGCCTAGGCGAACGATCATCGAATTGTAGAGCCCTACGCATAACACATTCAGAGGAATGGTAGTTAACCATACATAAGGGTACCACGAACTTCCAAATGCTTTCAGGAATACCGAAGTGCAAATTGGACGCACGATGGCATAATCCATGCAAATAAACGCACCTGTGAAAAAGGCGAACAAAAAAAACTTTCGATATGCTGCAGGTAAGGATAGGAGTTTAAGTTTCTGAAACATATTGCAATTTTTTATAGAGAATAGATGCACATTCTGGCAGGACGTAAATCCAACTCGGCTGTTCTAGGGATACTTTCACTCGTGAATAGCGGGTTGCCGAGACGATCTCCCCTGTCCGTGCGCGTACGGGAATATTTACCCCCATGCTTGTATCTGGATGCAGTGCTAAATTCCAATCCATTTGCTGAGGAGAGAGATCAAGCTCTGTTCGAAGGGCAATAAGATCCGATTGCAGGATCTTAGGGATCCACTTGATCGCCTGAAAGCGCTTCTTGCGATCAAAAATGCAAAGTGCATCGAGATGTCCGGGGGCATGCACATCCTTTGCAGCTTGACGCAGCGCAGAAAAAACTTCTAAATCACTCAGTGCGAGATAACGATTCATATTTTCAAGATAATCTTTTCCTTCATAAAGAGTTGTCATGAACCGCTTCAGATGAAAGCGATATGCCTTTACAGAAGAATATTGATAGACGCGTTGGTGCATAAAATAACGAGCAAGAAGGAGCGCTTCGCAAGATTCCATCCCATCTTCGTGAATTCCAAGAACGATGCGCTCTCCTTCAACCAAGCAAAGCATTTCCATGAGCTGATCGAAATCGAATAATCCATGAGCAACCCCAGTACATTTTGCATCGCGAAGTAGGTAATCGACTCGATCGGCACCAAAAAAATCTCCGCAGAGAATCTCCGAAAAGAGCTCTTCCCAAGGTGAGAGATTGGCAAAACGATGTTTTCCCACCGCAATTTTTTGCACATCTTCTCTAGGAGTATGACTAGGGAAGCGCTGTTCAAGTTTTGTCCAAAGGGAAGAGAGCGCATCGCATTCGATCACTTGAAGGGTCCAAGCTTCATGCCCTCCTTTTCCGAGAATTTGTTCCTCAGCATCATGAGAAAAAGGAAGATGTCCCAGATCGTGACAGAGGGCGGCAAGGCGAACGATTTGCCTCCAATAGGCAGTTTCAAACGGTTGCCCTTCGCTGGCAAAGAGGCTGTCAAAGATACGCGTCGCAAGGTGCAAGGCTCCTAACGAATGCTCAAAACGCGTATGCGTTGCTCCCGGATAGACGAGAAAGGCAATGCCTAATTGATGAAGATGGCGGAGCCGTTGGAAAGGCTCTGAGTCAATGAGCTCATGCTCTAGATCATTTAAGCGGATAAAGCCATGAAGTGCATCGTAGATTTTTTTAAAAGACATGTGCTAATCATAGTGATTTCAGAGAGAAAAATCTATATATACCAAGCTCACAGCCACTGACGTTGAGACCCACTTGCATCGGCCAGCAACTTCAAGTTGGTCTGCTTTGGCGACAGCTACGCCTGGCTCAAATTCAGGGCACTTCCTTGCTAAATTTTTTACTTTTCACCCAAGCTTAATATACAAGTGAATACAAAAATTGGGATTTTGTTCTGAAAAATTCTTCGATTTTTGGCACTTTCTAAGTATAAAAAACCAAACAACCAAAGAGGAATTTTTTAATTGAAGAAATTGGCGGCTTTGCTTAAGCACCTCTTCGCACACATATATACATGATGAATGAAAGGCACTCTAAAGGCAAAGATTGCTATGTGGAGACATGAAGCATTTGGCTTCGATTCATAGTCCTAAAATGAAAAAGAAATGATAGCGGCAGTCGGATTCGAACCAACGACCTGCGGATTATGATTCCGTTGCTCTACCAGCTGAGCTATACCGCCGAATGTGTTAAGAAAAATTTTTCTTTTGAACAACAACCATCGCACGTACAAAAAATAGCGGGGGCAGGATTCGAACCTACGACCTCTGGGTTATGAGCCCAACGAGCTAACCACTGCTCTACCCCGCGACATCATCAAGCTCTTCGGATCATGCGTTGATTTTCCGTAGAAGCCACTCCTTAAAAAAGTGTAGTGCAACCTTCCATTTAAGTACAATTTTTTACGTCTGTTTCCTAAAAAAATCTTTGATTAAATTTTTTTATTTATAATTAAAAATTGTTATTTACACAATTTTAATAAAAATGAAACAGATGTGATTTAGTTATT
>JAKAAD010000072.1 GCA_021802305.1 bacterium | reverse complement strand
CATTGCTAAGCCCGCATGGCCATCGAGGCGAATCTGCCATTTTTGATGATTGGTGATGTAGCCGTGGCTCTCTTTAAAAAAAGAAATGAACCCGCTGGTGAGTTGGTAGGGGGTAATGGAGTGCATTTGAGAGTTAAGAAGTGGTATTGACATAGACAAAAATTATGTGCATTGCGTGTATCAATGTCAATGATTCTGCTATACGTTTTTGGTCAATTTAAACTAGTATCCCGCATGGTACGCCCATGCGGCAGCCACGGCCCGTATCCGTGGTTTTTTTGAAGAAAAAATTAGCAGAGCTAATGAAAGCATTGCAGAAACAGTAGAAAACGCGAGTTAAGGATTTTGCCGCGCAAGAAGAGCTAATACTTGCTCTGGCGTTTCAAGCAAGAGCGCTTGCTGCGCTATGTGTTTCATATCAGAAAATGTAAGGTGATGAAGAACCTGTCTTATCTTAACCAGGCTGCGTGCACAACAAGAAATCTCCTCGATTTCTAATCCAAGAAGAAGAGAAAGAAATTGCGTGTACGTCACAGCTTCCCCACACACAGTGACAGGTTTATCGTATGTTTTCGCGATAGAGCGAACCTTCTTGATCATGCGCAGTATGACAGGATGGGCGGCAAGAAATACATCCGATGTAGTTGCACGAGATCGATTTATACCAAGGGCATAATGCGTAAGATCATTGGTCCCAATGGATAGAAAGTCACTCTCTCTTGCTAAATCCTCGCAATTGTCCACTGCCTCGGGAAGCTCAATCATACACCCCACGGAAATAGGAGATGCAAACGGTAGCTTCTCTTCGCGCAAACTTTCCTCTGCACGCAAGATCATTCGCTTGGCGGCTCTCAGTTCATCGAGAATCGCAACTAATGGGAGGAGAAGTCGCACCGGTCCTTCTTGCGTAGCACGAAGAATAGAGCGAAGCTGTATCAAAAAGACCTCTTCATGGTGAAGCAAAAATCGAATTCCTTCATACGCACCTGTAGAGATTCGAGCAAGGTCTTTATCTCTTCCCAAATCAAAAACTCGAATGGTGAGAGGGCGTCCTTTTAGTTTCCTCGAAACTTCCCTGTATACAGCCACCTGTTGCTCTTCTTCCATGAGGAGTTCTGGGTTTTGGAAGAGCAAAAATTCAGTGCGAAATAACCCGACCCCATGAAACGCGAGATCGTCCACTTGCTCTACTTCCTTTGCATTGCCAATATTGATCCAAATGCGCACAGGGTGACCTAATTCACATGCTTCTTGATACCTCACCCCCTTCTTCAGCTCTTGAAGAGATTGGTGTAACTCCTCTTGTCTTGTTCGATACTTTTTTATTGTATCGGCATTCGGGGAAAGAATGATCTGCCCTGATTGCCCATCCACGATCATTATCTCAATTTTTTCTTTGGAAAGCGCACGCACATCAATTCCGGTGACATATGGCAATCCTTTTGCACGAGCAATGAGAGCTGCATGGGAAGTTGCTCCCCCTATCTCCGTGACAAAACCACAAATATTTTTCTCATCTGCATCTACGCAAAGAAGAAGTGTAAGTTCATGGGTCATGAGGATCATCTCGTTAGGCACATTGCACGAAACCGCGTTTCGAGTATTCGAATGCAAGTGCTCCAAAACGCGCATCGCTAGACCTTTTACATCTGAAAGCCGCTCCTTAAAAAACGCATCGCTAATGCGTGAAAATCGTTCTTCGTAATTGCTAAGCATGGTGTGTACTACTGATTCTGTGTTTCTCTGTAGTTCACGAATCTTTTTTTCCATTTCCGTAGTAAGAAAAGGATCATCTAGGATTTGCAAATGACTGTAGACGATGGTCGCTACTTCTGAAGAACCTTCTTCCATTAGATTATGATGCAGCATTTCTAACTCTGCACGACTAGCGGAAAGAGCTCTTCGATATCGTCCAATTTCTTGTTCGATTTCATTGGGATCAATCACATACGAAGAGAGAGGACTCTCTTTTTTTAGGTAGAGAAAGTATGGAAATGCAATGGCGATGCCTTCACTAAGCGCTACACCCTGAATGCACCTTTCTTCCATACTTACCTCTTTTCTTTAAACTCGTTTTCAAAAGTTTCAACGAGAAGCGCCATCACTTCTTCTGCATCTTCTCCTTCTGTGCACACAGTAATGAGAGAATTTTTTGTTGCCGCTAGCATAAGCAATCCAATCATACTTCGGGCATCAATTGTCTCTCTTTTGTAAGTAAAATGCACGTCTGCATTTTTCTCTTGTAATAATTTTACAATCATCACAGCTGGGCGAGTGTGAAGCCCAAGAGAATTCTTCACACGCAAGCGTCGAATGATTTTCTTTCCTGGTTTCATTTTTGAATGTATTACCATGCGATTTTTTTCCTTTTGTTCACAATAACTTTACGAACTTTGCATCCTGTGCCGAAACAACTTAAAGACCGAGTCCTTGCCAATATCGTCTGAAGAACCCACCGACCAAAAGCAGCGCAATACAAAAATAACAAAATTGCTTAATATTCAAAATAACATTTGTGTATACTGAAATGCATTCAAAAATTGAGAATTTGGCAAGGAGGCGCCGGCATTTGAATCAGGAGGAGCTGATATCGAAATGCCACAAATTGAATGAGTTGTGCGATGCTGACGGGTTCACATGCGCGGTCGCCCGACGTAGCCAAAACCCAATTTTGAGTTCATTTGTGTATCAATGAATCCATGGAATTTATGTCTCGTAAAAAAGTTGTCATCATTGGAGGTGGTTTTGCAGGGCTTCATGTTGCTCGCGCACTGCGCCATGCTGAGGATGAAATCCTTCTCATTGACAAATCCAATCATCACCTTTTTCAACCGCTGCTATATGAAGTAGCAACAGCTGCTCTTTCTCCCGGTGAAATCGCAACGCCTCTTCGCGAAATTCTTCGTCGCCAAGAAAACACTTCTGTCATCATGGGGGAAGTCATTGAAATTGATAAAGTGCACAAAACGATTACGATCGCAAATGGAGAAAAACGTTCTTTTGATGTTCTTATCGTTGCCATTGGTTCCCATCATAGCTATTTTGGAAACGATCATTGGGAACGCTTTGCACCAGGACTCAAAACGATCAACGATGCCATATCCATTCGCCAACAAATCCTCATCTCTTTTGAAAAAGCAGAAAGAATGGATAGCATCTCTACAGCAGAAAAATACCTCAACTTCGTGGTCATTGGAGGGGGTCCTACCGGAGTGGAAATGGCCGGAGCCCTTGCTGAAATTGCGTACAAGACGATGTTTAAAAATTTTCGGCGCATTCAACCTGAAGAAGCAAACATCTTTCTTATAGAAGCGCTTCCCCACATCTTACCAACTTTCCCTGAAAAACTCCGAATACGTGCGCGGAGCGATCTAGAACGCATGGGTGTGCACGTAATGACTGGGCAAAAAGTGACCAATATCACGGAAGAAGGCGTACAAACAGAAGAGCGCTTTTTTTCTGCAAAAAATATCATTTGGGCTGCTGGCAATCAAACGAGCCCTCTTCTTAAAATGCTCGAGGCCCCACAAGATCGTCAAGGACGCATCCTCGTTGCATCGGATCTCAGCATCCCCAACTATGAGGACATTTTTGTCCTTGGAGACGCCGCTCATTGTAAAGGGCGCGATGGAAACCCTTTGCCGGGTATTGCACCTGTTGCTATACAGATGGGCAAATACGTAGGTAAAATTCTCAAAGAGCATCTTCCCAAATCCCAGCGTAAGCCCTTCCATTATCTTGACAAGGGGACATTAGCTACGATTGGAAAATTAAAAGCCGTAGGAGTCATTGGGAAATTTCAAGTCACGGGTTTTATTGCATGGAACATTTGGGCATTCATCCACATTCTCTATTTGATTGGCTATCGCGATCGTCTAGGAGTCATGTTGGAATGGGCTGCTATCCTGCTCACAGGACAACGGGGCGTGCGCCTGATCACGCGCTCTATCGATAGTGAATTGCCAACACAACGATCCGCTTAAATGCAGCAATTTTTCGAACGTTGTCCCGCTTTTTATGTTGGGCTTTTCCTGCTCTTAGGGGTTGCTTCGCATTTTGCTTGGCATCCACTCTATCTTGCATTTCTCGTAGTTCTTCTTTTTCCCATGCGCAATAGCAAAAAGTGGATGGGATATCTCCTTCTTGCTCTCAGTGCCTATTGCATAACTGCCATTCGATTTCCTTCGATCGCCATGCCTCAAAATGCGTTGGAGGGAAAAGGTCGCTTTTCTGCAACACGTGTCGCATATGCTCGCGGTGCCTTTCACCGCTTTACCGTCTACGAAGGAACGCTCCGTTTTACTTCCACAGCAGGACAGCGCCTTCCTACCATTTCCTGTCGCATTTTCTCGCCTTCGCACGTTCATCCCGCAGATCGAGATTATATCATTGAAGGAACGCTCGTTCAAAACCGCCCCGGGGAATATACACTCCACCCAAAGAAGCGCTCTCCTTGGCAAGCTCTCCCCAAAACCTTTTGCTTTGCTGAATGGCGATTCCATGCAAAACGTGCATTGGGGACGTTTATTAAACACCACATTCATGACAAAAATGCGGCAGCTTTTTTGACAGCACTTTTTACAGGTGATGTGGAAGAGCGTTCACTAAAAATCGAGCTCAATCGCTTGGGAATTTCTCATCTCATAGCCATCTCTGGATTTCACTTCGCACTCATCGCTCTCTTTTTAGAAACACTTTTGCGCTTCATTCTGCCCTTCAAAGCTCGCCTTCTTGCTATGCTTTTCTTGCTCTCCGGATATTTTTTATTTCTTGGAGTTGCCCCTTCCATCATGCGCGCATATATTGCCATCTCTCTCTATCTTCTCGGCAAATTCTTAGGAAAACGCATCACCGGATGTAATGCCTTGGGTGTGGGACTTTGTGTAGAATGTCTGATCGATCCCCACGTCATCACTTCTCTCAGCTTTCAACTCAGTTTCTCCTGCACTATCGCCATTCTTTTGTTGTATCAACCTGTTCATGCCTTCCTCGCGAAATGGCTACCCGAGCGCACACCTGCAGCCATCTCCGAAATGCCCCTTTTCCATCAACATGGGTATATCCTTCTCTCTCTACTACGCAAAGGCCTTGCCTTGAATCTCTCTGTACATCTTTTTTCCGTACCAATACTCCTCTATTATTTCCACAAATTTCCAATGGCAAGTCTCTCCTACAACCTCTTTATCCCCTTCCTTACTGGGATTGCATGCATTTTCTTGCTCCTTGCACTCTGTTTGTCTCCTCTCCCCCTATTACCCAATGGCTTTTTTTGGCTCGCGGAAATGGTGACAACATCTATACTCACCTTTACTACCAATGCTCCCCTCTCCTTGCAATGGACACTTCGCACGCAATTGCTCTCTTTTCCTTGGGTCTTGTTTCTTCTTTCCCTTCTTTTCCTCCTTGGCATGCATCAAACACAGCAACACGATTTCCGGCGTTTTTCACCAAGAGGATAAAATAGTGGAGAGAATTATTCCCAGAGCGATATGGTAAAAGAGAATGAGGATCTCTATCCGAACTCTTCCCTA
>JAKAAD010000071.1:3564-5707 GCA_021802305.1 bacterium | reverse complement strand
CGATCTGGCGCAGTGGCGGTTTCATCACCAGTACTTGTCCCTTTGAAGAGTGCTATCTCCTTTTGTTTGATTTCTACGAGCAATTGTAGCTCTTTCTTTTGAAAATCCAGCTGTTTGCATTCCGCATAATGTAATTCCAAATCGACCTTTTGTATGAGTTTCGCATTTGCGTAGTACTTTGCTGCTGGTTCTGTAATCGTGACATCTATCTCCTTGAATGTGTCCTGTACTTTCTTCTCATAGGCTTCGCCTTGTTCCTGGCTGCATACATTAGGAATCTCGTCTAGATAGTATTTAATATTCTTGAATAGTTGCTTAATTTTTTCTGGTTGGGATTTTATATTTTCCTGAAGAGATTGGTCGAGATGTGCCTTTATTGATTGATTTAGCCTGTGAACAGATGCTTGCTGTGCTTCAATGGTGGCCTGCTGAAGCTGCAGTGCTTCGCATCCCATTTGCAAGAATTTTTCCTGATCTTGTTCGGAAAGAGCACGAAAGCGATTCAGCAAACCATTCTGAGGAAGGGGATTCTCTGCATTGTCATTGTCCCCTCCTTGCGGAGGAAACAAAACCATCCAAGCAGTGGTGTTGCTTGCAAGACGTGAGTGGCTAGAATATATGGACATGATGGTGCTATTCTCCTAATGTTATTTCAACTTGAGTTGGGTATATAGACAGAGAAATCCACTTATCGCGACACTGAACAGGGTGAACCATTTGCTCATAGTTACGTCTCGACGCAGATCTTCTATTGATTTCCCCTGTTCCTGGCTTTTGGATTGCAAATCTTTTACTTCTTTTTTTAAAACTTCATTTTTTTCTCCTAAGACTTTATTTTCTTCGGAAATTGTATCGTTCTCTTTTTTAATATCGATATTCTCCTCAAAGAGCTCTTTTGTATTTTGATGGGCCTCGTCAAAGTCTGGAGCACGCTGGAGTTGGTTCGCAGGAACAAATTGACGATTTATGGGACATGTGATTCCTTTGTTATTATGAGCTGCTTGGAGCTTCTCAATCGTCTTTTGATCAAAATAATGCCTGTGAGGATCCATCACAGCTTCCTCGATGGGCTCTAAACTCACCGGATCTTCAAATTGTCTGTATTTATTGTAAAATTGTTCGAGCCAGGCATTGTTATTTGCATAATTCGTACGATCTATCATCGTTGCCATTTGGGGACTCCTTACTTTGGGTGATTCGCCTTATGTGAAAGGTTACAATAATGCAGGGCAATCCTTCATGTCAAGAAAAAAAACTACTTGCATCGCTTTCTACACTACTCCACCAACTGCAATTTTTTTTGTGCTTCATTCTTCTGAGGGGGTACGAGCAATATCTGCGCCTAGAGAGAGAAATATTATGTATCAAGATTCATCTTTAGTGTATAGGCACCTATTTCACACCCAAAATGGGGGAGCGCATGGGCAAACTGTAAGATGAAAGAGTCAAACGCAAAGGGATCCATTGTTTTCAACTTGCAAAAAGGGAGTTGGGCGCAAGGATGCATAACAGGTTGCTTATTCTAGGTCATTTTGAGGAAGGAAAAACAGAAACTGAAGTAGTGGAAATGTTCCAAATCAAATTCCCCACTCTGCGTGAATGGGTAGTGCGATTTCTGAATGAAGGGATAGAGGGGCTTCGAGAGAAGGCGGGCAAAGAACGTAAGAGAAAATTACTTCCTGAGCGTGAGGGAGAATTTCTACAGCAAGTAGAAACGCTGCAGGCAGAGCACTAAGGGGAATAGGGAGTACGGAAGGAAAATTATAAATCATGCCCTCTCAATTGTTTATCATTTGCTGGAACGATGCGGTCTTTCATGGATTTCTGCTCGCTCTAAGCATCCTACATCTTGCAGCCCAGGAAGGCTTTAAAAAAAATTCCAAGAAAAAGTCGCCAAAATAATCTCCAAAATCGATGAAGCTTTGCGTTACGCAAGAGGTCTATTCATGCAGATAGGACATTTTTCTACGTGGTGGCCACGGGCAGGGCAATATGCGCGTGCATAAAGAATGATTTGTATGTGCAAGCGATGCCAATTCTTCTTGGGAAAGAGTCGCTTTAAATCTCTTTCCGTTTGTTGAGTGCTTTTGCCCGAACTCAATCCCCAGCGCTTTGCACAGCGATGGATGTAGATCGGAAGAGC
>JAKAAD010000071.1:0-3554 GCA_021802305.1 bacterium | reverse complement strand
CCAGGAACAGGGGAAAGTAGGGCGATGAAAGGCAGTAGTCAATACAACAGATGCTGTTTTGTGCCCTACGCCCGGAAGTGCTTCGAGGGCTTTAAGTGTACGGGGGACGCGGCCATGGTGCTTGTCAACGAGGATGTGCGAGAGTTCCCAAATGGCTTTTGCTTTGCGTTGGCTGAGCCCACAAGGACGAATGATATGGCGAATGTCATCGATTGTAAGGGCACACATCTTGCGGGGTGTATCGGCGCGTCGAAAGAGAAGAGGTGTGACTTGATTGACGCGTTTATCTGTACATTGCGCAGAAAGAAGTACCGCGATGAGCAGTGTGTATGGATCTTGATAATGCAAAGAAATCTTAGGATGGGGGAAAAGATCGTCGAGAAGAGATGAGATCCATTGTGCACGCTCTTTGTTTAACACGATGGCCTATGTGAATTCTTCGAGGATTTCGGTGAGTAGATCGATGCGCATCTCTTCAGAACTGAGTGAATCGTGGATCTCTTGCCAATTTTCTGTGCGATGGGCAAAGAGATGGTGGAGAGCAAAAACATCCACGTCGTTGAGTCCTTCTTCTGGATGCACCATCGAAAGGATTGCTTTTCCTTTTCCATACGTACAAGAAATAATTGCTTTTTCCCATTCTTTGCTTTTGGCATGTTGCTGTAACGTCTCTTCTTCGTAGGTCGCTAGCACTTTTACAGAAGCATTAGTCATAAAGGTTCCGCCGCCACTTAACAAAACGCGAAAAACGCGCGAAGTTTTTATTGCTACGGATTTGTGAAGAAACGGAGCGTGATGATGGGAATCAGAGCACGGGGAAAGAGGGCCTATGGCTGTTCCTGGGAAGAGGTTGATTTTCCCTTTTGCGGATTGGCCGTGCCAGACGCGGTTTTCTGCTAACCAATAGGCGCTTCCGCAGGATGCGTATAATTGCATCCCTTGCTCTACGGATTTTTGAATAGTTGCAATTTGCTCATCAGAAAAGACAGTATCAAGAGTGGAAGCTGCACCGGAAGGGATGACTAAAAGCGTTTGCGCAGGTATTGCTTTTGATAGAACCTCAACGAGATGTTCGCCATATATGCGCTGAACTTTTTCAAAGATCTTTTCAAACAAAGAGGCATGCAGTTCTACGCTTGTGCCGTAGGGGCCTTCTAGGACAGTGCCTTGTGGCCCATGATGTCCTGCGTAGATGAAAACAAGGGGCTTCACGATGAGAAAAGAGACATTTTGCTGAGCCAATGCGCACGCATTTTGAGGAATCCGATGGCCATGAAGATTTTGAAGATTCCTGCAGGGATAAAGCAGAGCACGCCTCCCGTGAGTGCAGCGGATGGGCCTACAAAGTGGGAAAGTTGGAGAAAACCAAAGAAAAGGATGATGGCATCTCCGCAAAGTGCTGCCAAAAATTTTCGAAGAAAGGAAGAGTGTTGGTTAGCAAGAGAAGAGATTGCATAGGCTGCAATGGGAAAGGCAAATAAGTATCCTCCCGCAGGTCCTACAAACCAGAGGGGATTCGCCGTTGCTCCACTAAGTACGGGAAGGCCTAGCGTTGCTTCTATCAAGTAAAAAAGAAGAGAAAGAAAGGCAACTTTGGGAGTTTGCGATAAGGCTAACACGGCGATTGCACATGTTTGCAATGTCGTGGGAATGGGTACAGTAGGGATGCGGACAAGCGCGCAAAATGCGATAAAGAGACTTCCCGTGAATGCGAGTATGAGATTAGATGTGATAGCTCGATGATTCAAGATGGTAAGCGCATGCATGAGATACCTCCTGAGTAATGCTTGAGAAAAGCATCCATGAGAAACGCATTTTTTGCAATCACTTTGGTTTGCGAAGGGGCTGGGTATGTATCCCACATTCGCCGCCTGCATCAGGGGTGTCCTTCCATCTGCCTGCTCGCTCGCTCTCCGTTTCATCCACTTCTTTGCTGGAACAGCGAGAGCAGCTTAAACTGCGGTATCCTTTGGCGTACATGGGGTTGACGGGGACTTGGTATAAAGCTGTATATCGCCAAACGTCGACTTCAGTGAAAAAGAGGATGGGGTTAATTTTGATGAGTCCAGCTTTTTCCTCGACGGGCTGAAAGTTTGCACGCGTGATTCCTTCTGTAGATCGTACCCCTGAGATCCATGCATCATAATTTTGTAAAGCAAGGATGGTTTTTTCTACTTTGGGCCGGCCACAACATTTTTCTCCTTCCACTTGTTCATAGCGATATTCTGTGTAATTCAAGTGGTAGCGAATCACCATTTCTCTGATGAAAGAGTACGTTTCAGGAAATTCTGTATTGGAAAGGATGCTAAACACGGGGATGTTGGGGTAGATGCCCAAAGCAAGGTGTAATAATACCATGGAATCTTTCCCAAAAGATCCACCTAAGATAATTTTTGGGTATTTAGAGATCCCTTCTTTGATTTGGGTTCGTGCATCGTCTACTTTTTGAAGAAAATTCATATGTAATTTTGGTGTATCAAATTTTCAATTTTTTGAAACCTTTTTTGTAAAGGAGCAAAGCCATAGAAGGGAGAAGGGTTGCCGTTAGAAGGATTGCTTTGGAAGAGATCGCCAATACAGCACCTCCGAGCAAACAAATGGCGGCATCTCCTAACACGCGAAGAGAGTGTTGTACTCCGAGGGCTTCTCCTTGCGAATCATCCGAAGCTGTATCGGAAATCTTGACGGTCAGCATGGTAATAGCAAGGCCAATGGCAATCCCACAAGTGGCAAAGAGGAGTGTCATGAGCAGGTGGGAATCCGTGAAGACGACTCCAAAGAGAAGTAGAGAAAATCCCATCATTGCAGCAAAGAGAGAAGAAGGATGTGGCAAGCGCGAAGAGACAAAAGAGGGGAGCCAACCATTTCCCAAAGCAAGGCCTAAACAAAGTGCACCGTTGTAGACGATGAGTTGTGAGGGCTGAAGTGTCCACTTCATCGTGAGATAGACAGGTCCAAATTCATAAAACATGTCTGCAGCTAGGGTAAATAACGTAGAAGTGAGAAACAACAATTTAAGCTTCGAGTCGGCAAACAAAAGAGATATGCTGCGCAGGAAATTCATCCTTTGAAGGATTCCTCGTAGGGCGAATGCATTACTGTGTGTAGCTTTAGGCAATAAAAATGCGGAAAGAAGCGAGAGGCAAAAAAGCAAAAATCCAACAGCAAAGAAGGGGGTTGCAGTTGTTAAGCCTAAGCTTTTATCTGCTAACAAAGCGCCTATAAGAGGACCAATGAGGTAGCCGATGGAAACAAATGCATTGATTCTTCCGATCGTTTTTTGTTTGGGGATCGATGGGATGTCAGCACCCATGGCGCGGGCAATCGCAATATTGCCTTCCATCAAGCCAACGATGAA
This sequence comes from bacterium, assembly GCA_021802305.1. Lineage (GTDB taxonomy): Bacteria > Chlamydiota > Chlamydiia > Chlamydiales > Rhabdochlamydiaceae > JAKAAD01. Next base: position 196 of record JAKAAD010000071.1, on the reverse strand, counting down.
TCGGCTGAGGATGAGCAATGGTAAAACTTCTTTGGCAATGGCAAGGCCTGTGAGTGCGTTCATGAGCGCAGCGATGCATAGACTTGTAGCTAATAGTTTCTTTCGCCCAAAGGCATCAGATAATGTTCCGAGAATGGGAGATCCAATGAATTGTCCTAAAGGATAGACAGCAAGAGCAATCCCAAGAAGAAAGGAG
>JAKAAD010000070.1 GCA_021802305.1 bacterium | reverse complement strand
ATCGCTTTTGAAGGACTCTTTATTCTGCTTTGTCACTTGGAGAATGATCCAAAACAACGCGATTTTGTTAAAAAAATCGTTTCCTTTATTAGCGATAAACGCTATGCCATAGTTCGCCAGATCATGAAAGAGGCGAAGATCGATCAGGTCCAGGAGTTTTTACTGCTTGCTTCCAAATGCCATAGTTTGAGCGATCACGACAAAAAAATCTTCTATTCATTAGCAGAAGTTGCACATCCATCGCTTGCTAAGATGCGTAAAAAAGTAGATGGATTAGAACCCGAAGAAGAGACGATTTGGACCACATTAGAGGGGTATCAAAAATTACAAAAACGAATTCAACAAATTGCAACAGTGGAAACTGTTGAAAATGCAAAAGAGATTGAACTCGCACGTGCCCATGGCGATTTGCGAGAAAATGCAGAATTTAAAGCAGCCTTAGAAAGACGCGATCGATTGCAATCTGAATTGAAATTCCTTTCGCAACAGTTACATCTTGCACGCGTCCTGACGAAAGAAGATATTATTCTTGATAAAGTAGGCGTGGGAACTAAGGTAGGGGCAACGAGCAAGACAGGGGAACATTTGACATATAGTTTGCTTGGACCATGGGATGCCGATCCAGAGAAGGGTATTTTGTCCTTTCAATCGAAATTAGCGCAGCAAATCAAAGATCTATCCGTGGGCGATGTATTTCGCTTGCAAAACATCGAATATACGATTACGTCGATCGAGAGTTGTTTATGAAACTCATCCTTGCAAGTCGAAACCTGCACAAGATTCGAGAAATGCGAGCCATGCTAAAGCCCTTACATCTAGACATATGGAGCTTGGTAGACTTTCCGCACTACAAGCCTCCTCGCGAATTAGGACTGACATTTGAAGAAAACGCTATTATTAAGGGAGAACACGCAGCAAAAACATTAGGTGCATGGGCACTTGCGGATGATTCAGGCTTGGTTGTTCCCGCACTAGGTGGATTTCCCGGCGTCACTTCACACCGCTATGCCGGAGAGAATGCAACGGATAAGGAAAATCGTGCGAAACTGTTGGCTGCAATGAAAGGCATGGAAGGAGAAGCACGTCAGGCCTATTTTGAATGTTGCTTAGCCCTTGCTTCTCCTGAAGGATTAGAACGCACTGCGAAAGGAGTTGTGGAAGGATTGATTACGGAGAAAGAAAAAGGGGGAAACGGATTTGGCTACGACCCAATTTTCATCAAACGCGAATACGGAAAGACGTTTGCAGAATTAGTAGAAGAAACGAAAAATCGCATTTCTCATCGTCGTTGTGCGCTCGACAAGCTATTTCCCCATCTCGAAATGCTTCTTGAAAAAGAAGCAAATCTCAAGAAGTAAGCCCGCAGTTGGTTTTGGCGCGTTGATCATAGGCATCATAACCCTACTCCTTACATAGTGCAGAGAGCCATAGCAGACGCATAGGCTTTGCAATGGCTTAAGGAAAGAAGCACCTGAAGAGAGCCTTTCTGTGAGACCTTCGAAGAGAGCTGCACAACGGGCTTTCCTTCAGGAGTATTGAGAATTTCAATATCATGCCAAAAGAGTTTCTCGCCGATGCCTGTTCCCAGGGCTTTGGCGACAGCCTCTTTTCCTGCAAAGCGTGCCGCGAAGCGAGGAATGGGGTCTTTGTACGAGAAACAATACGCACACTCGTTACGAGTAAAGACGCGATTCAGAAAACGCATGTGAAACATTTCCACCACGCGTCGAACGCGCGCGATTTCGATCATGTCGTTGCCAATGCCGAAGAGATTAGCTGTCTTTGTGGTCATCTTCAAATCCATGTTCCGGAGGCATTCCTTCTTCAACCACATTGCAAAAGACCATGCGCCCGGAAGTAGTGTGTTTCACCGAGAGGACATTTGCTGTAACGATTTCTCCAAGGTAATCGCCTCCACCATTGATGACGACCATTGTACCATCTTCGAGATAACCGACCCCTTGACGAGGTTCTTTACCAAAGCGTTGCACTTTGATTTTGATCATTTCCCCTGCTTGCATTAACGGTTTCAGCGCATTAGCAAGGGCATGGACATTGATGATGCGAATACCTTCCACCGCTTCTGCTTGCGTACGTCCTATATCTGCGGTGAGGATGTTTGCATCGATTAAGCGAGCTAAGCGGAGCAGTTTTGCAAAGGGTTCCTGAACGTCTGGAAAATCAGTATCGTGAAACTTTAGATCGAGATGGGGAAGATGTTCCAAATTTTTGATCGTCTCGAGACCCCTTCGAGCACGCATCTTCGTAAGCTCGTCTCCCACTTCCGCTTGAGCATAGAGTTCTTTAATGGCAAAACGGGGAATGATGAGTTGGTGATCAAAAAGACCTGTATTTGCAGCATCTAAGATACGAGCATCTGTGAGAACGGAATTTTCGACAATGACATCCTTTTTTTTCAATGTCGTAGGAGTAAAGCGAATAAAGGGGATGCTCACGTAGAGCTCATCCGATGCTTTGAGGATCATGATCGTGCCCAAATAGGTTCCAAAGAGAAAGAGCGCTATTTTGATCATTTCCAAAGCATGAGGATGCATCACAAAAGAGATACGGCTGATGTCCAGGATCACATTTAAAATGAGCACGAGTACTTGGCCCATCATATATCCGATGAATAAGCCAATCACCGCAATGTTAAATGAGCGCAGGTTAAAGCGCTTAAAAAGGCGATCAAAACCTATGAGCAGAAGGCCAAATGCTAGTCCTATAAAAACGCCAATGATGGCATTGGTTGCAGTGCTACCCACTTTTCGCGTCATCATGTACAGAGTCATAAAGAAGACGCTAAGAATAACGAAAAGAGTGCGAAGAAAGAGAATGCCGAGATTCATAAACGTTACACAATGTTTCTCTCAAATCCACCTACTAAAAGATGGACAAATTCGAGATTAATTCTGTTATACTTCATACGGGAAAAAGAATGAATATTTTTGTGACATTCGCAATTTTTATTTGGGATCCAAACCCTGCTCTTTTCGACGTTGCGCTTCCCATATTGAATCGCCCCATTTTGTGGTATGGGTTTCTCTTTGCGGTTGCCTTTTTTTTGAGTACTTTCATCTTTATGCTGCTGCTACGTCGCATGTATCGAGCGCGGGGTACTTGTGAAGATCCTGTGCAAGCGCGCCGTGTTACAGACGCATTGCTTCCCTACATGTTACTAGGAGCAATTATAGGAGGAAGGATTCTCGATGTACTTTGCTACCAAGATGGAGCATACGTATGGGCACATCCTCTATCCATTCTTGAGGTATGGAATGGCGGCCTTGCGAGCCATGGGGCTGCTGTGGGCATGCTCTTGAGTCTATGGCTGTTCGTCGCACGCAATGGAAAGAAATATAGCTTAGATCTTCTCTCTTGCCTTGACTTGCTCGCGATTCCCGTAAGTTTGGCAGCTGTTTTTATACGGATAGGGAATTTCATCAATCAAGAAATTGTAGGCACGCTGACAGCCCTGCCTTGGGGAGTGCGCTTTCTTCATGCAGCAGATGGAAGCAGCGCCGATGCCCGGCACCCCGTTCAGCTCTACGAAGCCCTCTTTTACTTTTTCCTCTTTTTTTTCCTATGGAGAGCATTTTGGCGGCGATCTGCTCTACAACCCTCAGGACAAATAGTTGGGTGGTTTTTGGTGTGTAGTTTTTCTGCGCGCTTTTTATTGGAGTACGCAAAAGTAGAGCAAAGTGCCTGGTGGAGTATAGGACTTTTCACCATGGGGCAGATGCTCAGTGTGCCCTTTATATGCGCAGGGGTATGGCTATTGCATAGGTTGCAAAGCTCTTCCGCGATGGTACCAAGTTCAGGTAAAAAGTAAAATTTTGGCAGCGTCAGAGAGCCACGGACTTTGAGATGCACCTACATCGGCCAACTAGTTTTGCATTCAGGTGTGTATGCGTTTCACCCGAGCCAGTGCTCTTTTCACTATATTTTCATACGTTCGGCTGTGTCAAAGCTCCAAGCGTGAAAATTCATTGAACAGAGCACCTGGCGTAAAGACTTGCGTTCATGCTTGGTGCTCATCAAAAGGGATGAGCGGAAGCATTCTTTCGACCAAATCTCGCAATTTTTCTTGACAATCGGGCACTTCTGCAGGTTGTTCTAACGTCGAACAGGCTAAGAAGCTACGTGCATGCCACTTGAGAAAACGCGTGAAGGCAGATTCGTTGGACGCAGCAAAAAAAGTGTACCAAGCATGTTTGTATAAAATGATGGTGCGAATGTGCAATTGATGGACATAGGGGAGGAGTTCAGGATAATCGCGGATATATTCGTAGCAAATGTCGTACACGAACTGCTCGTGAGAAAGAGAGGAATGGGCCCCTTTTTCTACAATGCGCTTAAGAAGGGGAGCATTGCGATCAATGTGTATCCAACGACAAAGCAGATCGCTTTGCATCGCCCAAAGAGATATCTTCTTGTCGATATGTTTCTGCGAGGAGAGAAGCTCTTTTGTGCGCTGAAAAGATTGCATAGTGAGATGGGCGAGAGATGAGAAAGAAAGATGGGGGTTGTCAATCATGAGATGACCAAGTTCTTCTTCTACGCGTTTTCCAATCGCATAAGGAAGCTGTGCGAGGATCTTCTCCGTTTCGTTGAGGATTTTCCAAAGAACGATTTCGAGAAGCTGCATTTCATTTGGTTGGAGCTGAGGAAGAAGAGAGGCTTCTTTGTAGATCTTCCAAATTTCTTCCGCGACAACATCGGGAGTAGAGCTGTGCGTGTCATTAGCAAAGAGGAGAAGTTCTGCCGCGATAAACGCATGAATCAACTGCGGAAGAGGAGGTTCTTGTTGCGCATGGGCACCTCCTGCAAGCACTGCCTGTTGAAATGCCGTTTTCGAAATCTCCGCGGGCAATGCACTGGCAAGCAGGTAGAGCGAGATCATGCGGCGTACAATTTCCGAAAGGCGCAGGTTTGGATTTGTGCCTCTACAGAGCGCTACGTGACTACGTAGAAACTGATGCATAGCTTTTTTTTGTTCTGTAGAGAATTGCGTATGAAAGATGCAAGTAGGATAAAGCTTTTCTGCAAGAAGTGCAGCGGTGCTATTTCCAATACTTTCTAAAGAAGTAAATGTGGGAAGTTCTTCCATCGAAGAGATCATCATCTGCACTTCTTGTTCGATCTCTTTCGCAGAAAGGTGAGGTTCTTTTGCAAGGATGCGTAGGATGATTTGTATGATCCATGCATCCGTGCTATCCCATTCTCCTTCTAAAGGCATCCACTCTTTTGTGTGTTCAAAAGCAATGAGATTTTTTTGTGTCATATAGACGAGTGTGGTGAGCCACTCAACATCTGGCCAAGTGCCATCGAGAAGAGCGCTACATTCGCAAATGTTCATGGCAATGCTTTGGGCAGTGTGCCAAGGATGTTGTAGATACCGTGCGCGGTTGATTTCTTTGCAATGTTTGCGAATAAAAAAGGGGAGATGGAGTTTTCCATCTTGTGCAATGGCTTCGGGATGTTCTTGGAGGTGTTGAGATAACGATGCGATCTTTTCCCATGTCTTTTTGAGCGCCATAATACTCAAGCGATATTGAGGGAACTGTTGTTGAAACTTGGGTGAAATGGCTTTTACAAGTTCTTCTTGCAGAGTAGGAGTCCACGTTGCTTGTTGCCCAAGAGTGCACCAAAGAGTTTTTATTTCTTTAGCAAGATAGAGATTCAAAGAAGAGAACGGATAGCACGGATGC
>JAKAAD010000069.1 GCA_021802305.1 bacterium | reverse complement strand
TCGGCTTCCCAAAAGTTTGTATTGCTTCAACAAATCGAGAGTGAGATCTTCAGGATTTGCCTCCAGGGTAATCTCGCATTGCGGAGAAAAGAGGAGCTTTGCTTGCTCGATTTCTTGAAAAATAGAGGCAAATGCCTCCAGAGGAAGTTTCGTCGGTGTGCCTCCACCAAAGTAGAGCGAACGAACTCTTTTTCCTTGCAGTTGGGGAAGCCGCATCCTCCATTCGCGAAGGAGCGCTTGGAGGAGCGGTTCGTGGTAACGGATGTGGTCAGGAACGACGTAAAAATTGCAGAAGGGACATTTTTTTGTGCAAAATGGGATGTGAACGTAGATGGACACATCATCCACATCTTCGTTTTCACCACTGATCTGCATCTGGATCTTCTAAAACACCACGACGCCATCGATTGCGATCGCTAAAGGGGTCCTCTTCTTCTTCCTCTTCTATGATCTCCTCTTCCTCCTCTTTTTCCTCCCCTTCTCCAGTTGCCGTCGTTTCCATTTCAAGCGACTCTGTCTCCATCTCAAATCCCGTGTCCGTATACCCCTCTCCAGCGGTATCGAGGTCTGGAAGGCTATGAGGCTCACGGGCAGGCTGCCTACCTGCGGGTTTCTTGGGCATCGTGAACTCTTCCCCTTCCCCACTTTCCTTGAGGAAGCGAAGCCGCTCTTTTTCCTCTTCGATCTTGCGATGGAGGAGGCGCATTTCTTCTTTGTGTTTTTCTAAATCTTTTTTTGGAACAAGACCCAGTTTTAACCACTGTTCTAAATCCAGTAGCTCCGTCTCGAGCTTTCTCAATCGCTCACTTTTCATTTGCTTTTCCCTCAAATCATCCCTTACTTAAGCGATGCCTTATTTACACCGCAACTCATTTTGTGGGAAGCCGATATTATCTCTACTTCACGAAATTTAGTTCAACTTGCAATTTGAACCAAACTCTCATATGGATGAAGAGATGAGCCTACTCTCCTTCGAAAACGTAAAATGGCTAGAGGATCTCTTTTCCCAGTATCTGAAGAATCCCTCTACCGTCGATCCCTCATGGCGCCATTTTTTCGAAGGCATGGCTTTCGGTGCAATGTTCTCTTCTTCTCAAGGAGCAGGCAGCCCAGAGCTGAAAATTCACTTGCTCATCGAGGCCTATCGGCAATATGGTCACCTCATGGCACGGATTAATCCGTTAGCTACTAACCAACCGACTAGGCCTAAGGAGCTTCGGCTTGATTCCTGGGGACTCAGTGATCAAGAATTAGATGCTCTTTTCCCGTCCTTTGGATTTACTCCTGAACCAGAAGCCCCTTTGCAACGCATTGTAGAGGCACTGGAGCGCACCTATTGCGGCACAGTTGGAGTAGAACTTGCCGGCGAGTTCGATCATCCGAAACTCAAAACTTGGCTCCAAGAACAGATCGAACCGAATTTTCCGTTGCATTTAGACAATGAAGAGCGCTTAGACATCTTGCATGATCTCAATCGAGCAGAATTGTTCGAGACGTTCTTGCACATGAAATTTGTAGGACAAAAACGCTTTTCTCTAGAAGGTGCTGAAACGTTCATTCCCATGATGAGAGCACTCATCGAAAGAGGAGCTGCGCTAGGTGTCGAAGAAGTTGCGATTGGGATGGCCCATAGAGGGCGGCTCAATGTCCTTGTCAATATCTTGCACCGATCTTATGCAAGTCTCTTTCGCGAATTTGAAGATCATTACACTTCGGAAGAATTTGAAGGCACAGGCGATGTGAAGTATCACAAGGGATTTTCTGGGAGAGTTTCTACGCGCACCGGAAAAGAGGTACTCGTGACTCTTGCAGCAAATTCAAGCTCGCTCGAATCCGTGGATCCTATAGTCGAGGGATTTGTGCGAGGAAAGCAAGAAGTCAAGAAAGAGACCGCCTGCGTCCTTCCTCTCCTCGTGCACGGAGATGCTGCGATTGCAGGACAAGGCGTCGTCTATGAAACTCTTCAGCTATGCAAGCTTAGAGGATATTCAACGGGAGGAACCATACACATCATTATCAATAATCAGATTGGGTTTACCACCCTTCCTAAAGATGGGCGTTCTACGCACTATTGTACGGAAATAGGACGTGCATTTGGAGCTCCTATTTTTCACGTAAATGCAGAGGACCCCGAGGGATGTGTACGCGTTTCAAAGCTTGCAATCGAAATGCGCAAAAGATTTGGATGCGATGTCTTCATCGATCTCAATTGCTATCGCAAATATGGCCATAATGAAAGCGATGAACCTGCTTTTACCCAACCCATTGAATATACAGCCATTCGAAAAAGACGACCTATTCGCGAAATATATACAGAAAAGTTGATCGAATCCCAAGTGCTCTCTTCTGAACAAGCTGCTTCTTTAGCAAAAGAGTTTAGCGATACGCTGCACAAGGCTCTGGAAACAAAAGCTCATCCTCCAAAAGCCAAACTGGAAGAAAAACTTTCCCCTCCCCCCGTGCAAACGGGCGTACCAAGCGAAGTGCTCCAATCTCTTGCAGCATCCTTTTGCCGCCTTCCAGAGGGGCTTGAACCTCACCCCAAAGTGAAAAAACTCTTACAGGAACGCTTGATCATGGTGCAAAAGGGAGAAGCGATTGACTGGGGCATGGGAGAGCACCTCGCCCTTGCGACACTTCTTCACGATGGCATTCACGTGCGCATTTCTGGACAAGATAGTCGTCGAGGAACCTTTTCTCATCGCCATGCGATTGTGGTTCATCAAACCAAACAAGAGAGCTATTTTCCTCTCTCTCATTTAGAGGGAAAACAAGCACTTTTCGACATTTTCAATTCTCCTCTTTCAGAATATGGCGTTTTGGGGTTTGAATTTGGATACAGCTGCTCCCATCCTCATTCCTTAACTATTTGGGAAGCTCAGTTTGGAGACTTTGCCAATGGAGCACAGGTCGTGATCGATCAGTACATTGCGGCTTCCGAGCAAAAGTGGAATTTGTCGTCTAATATCACGCTTTTACTTCCGCACGGATACGAAGGGCAAGGTCCCGAGCACTCTTCTGCGCGCATTGAGCGATTTTTGCAGCTTGCTGGCGAAGACAATCTTCGCATTGCCAATTGTTCCACACCTGCACAACTCTTTCATCTCCTCCGTAGGCAAGCGCTCTCCCCGCAAAAAAAGCCTCTGATCTTATTTACTCCTAAAGCACTTCTTCGCCATTCCCAATGCGTCTCTCCGCTATCTGCATTTGTCGAGGGAAGCTTCCAAGAAATTCTAGAAGAGCCTCACATAGACCAAGCAAAACGCCTGCTCTTTTGCTCTGGAAAAATATACTACGATCTTCTTACGGAAAGGGACAAACAAAAAAGAGACGATGTCTCCTTGATTCGCATAGAACAGCTCTATCCCCTTCCCAAGGAATCCTTGAGAGCCATCCTAAAAAAAACCAATGGAGATGTGCATTGGATTCAAGAAGAGCCAAGCAATATGGGTGCTTGGGAATTCATACGGCCTCTTTTTCAAGAGATTCTTGGTGAAAAACGAAATCTTATGTATATCGGAAGGGAGCGGAGTGCCTCTCCTGCAGTGGGCACTTTTGCGCAACATGCAGAACAGCTCAAGAGGATCTTGGCAGAAGCATTTCGCACATGAATGTTGACATCTCTATTCCACAACTTGGCGAATCGATTACAGAGGTAGTCATTGGATCCTTCCTCAAACCATCGGGAAGTACAGTGAAAACCGATGAAGAGATTGTCGAAATCGAAACAGAAAAGGTCAATCAGGTTCTTCATGCCCCTGCAGAGGGTGTTCTTACTTGGAAAGTAGAGCAAGGAGCCACCGTTCAGATTGGGCAAGTGATTGGCTCTGTAGACACAGAAGCAAAACCTGCCCCTAAAAAGGAGACAACAAAAGAACCAGCCCCAGCTTCTGCAAAAAAAGTGGCATCGTCCACGAAACCGCCCCCTTCCCCGGAGAAAGCTCCTTCTCCCCCACAAACGTTACGCCCTAAAGAAAGTGGGGCGCGGCGCAAAATGAGTCCATTGCGCAAAGTGATTGCACGTCGACTTGTCGAAGCAAAAAATCAAACAGCTATGCTGACGACATTTAACGAAGTCGACATGTCTCGCATCGTGGAAATGCGCCAGCGCGAAAAAGAAACCTTCCAAAAAAAATACGGAGTAAAATTGGGCTTTATGTCCTTTTTTGTAAAAGCATGTGTGCTTGCACTGAAGGAATTTCCCGATGTGCGCAGCTTTATCGAAGGAGAAGCGATTGTTACTCCTCAAGCATTTGATATTGGCATTGCAGTTTCCACAGAAAGAGGGCTCATGGTACCTGTGGTTCGCAATTGTGATACGCGAAACTTTGCTGAAATTGAACAAACGATTGAAGATCTTGCTCAGAAAGCGCGAACAGGTAGCATTGCCATCGACGATCTTCAAGGTGGGTGCTTTACTATCACGAATGGAGGCGTCTTTGGATCCCTCCTTTCGACGCCAATTGTAAATCCTCCTCAAAGCGCCATCTTAGGGATGCATGCGACAGTAAAAAGGCCCGTTGCTCAAGAAGATCAAATCGTCATTAAGCCAATGATGTATCTAGCACTTAGCTACGATCATCGCATCATCGATGGAAGAGAGGCTGTTCTCTTTCTGGTTCGGTGTAAGGAACTCCTTGAAGATCCTGCACGCCTTTTCTTAGAATGATGTATGCACATGTGCATGCAAAAATTGGGATTTGGCACGGAGTCATCCAGCATTTTTTCATCTGGGGAAAAGTTACGATCTTATTGCAAGCTCCTGACTTCTTTCAATTTTTGAAGATTTTTCGCAGGGGGGGGCTGTATTGAAAAATTCTCTTACCGCACAAGTTCTTAGCAATCCTCAAAAGGCATTTCTATCGATTTTCAACCACTTGACGCTCATAAGTCCTCGAGAATGCCTGCTCTCAAAACAACGTCTTATAGCAGGAAAAGACCCTCTCCACGAGAGCCCTACGATCTATAACTCGAGCATTTTTCCAGGTGGATTCAAAATGCCATTGTGCCCGATGGATCTGAAAACCAATTTTTGAGTTCGTTTGTATATAAGTCACATATAATTAATAAGCTACAACTTAATTAAAAACTGATAAATTAAAATTATTTAAATTGTTAGTTATACTACAATTAAATAAATTTTTACTATTTAAATTTGATTAGTGTATAATATAGTTATATTAGATTAACAGGAGATTAATAATTATGACAGTAACGCCTGCCCAACTTAAAACATGTACGCTAGACACGGAGAAAACCTCTTATCTAAAGGAAGGTCCCGCCATTCTTCGTCCCATACGCTATGCAATATGGATGATTCGAAAAAATGGAACGGAGAATCAACGCGCAGAACGCAAGGCTGTCCGCGAACTTGAGTCTGCAGCTGCAAAAGTACGCTCTGCTCATAGGAATTGTAAAACGACCTCTTTCGACAACACAAAAGCAGAAGAGGAGGCGATAACAAATTTTTATCTCAAATTTGCCAATAGGATCTCCTTCATTCCAATCGAGAACATTCCTGAAGATGCCAACGGAGTAATGAGCCTTGCTGCTCAGCTTATTTACACCTGCGAGGACCCTGCATACCAACCTCTTGTGGAGTCGCTAAGCAAATACGAACCTACTAGCCTTGAACTTCTTCACTACATTGACAATGTATATCAAGAATACGCAAATCAAGAATACGCAAATAATTCATCTGCATTCTTCTCAAAAATTGGTTTTCAGATCCATCG
>JAKAAD010000068.1 GCA_021802305.1 bacterium | reverse complement strand
ATGCACAACTTTCTCAAAGAAAATGGCGATTTCCAAGCATCATGCCCTAAAGATCACTGGGAGTTTCCCCCGGGAAGTTCTTGGGCTGTCTTCACTGATCAAGTTTCTCATGCTGTGCTGGGGGGGCAATATGCCTTGGAACAAACGATTCTCGTGCCGCATTCGGCACTACTTCACCCTAAAGATTCTCCTTTAGGGATATTGGAAGCGATGGCTGGGCAAAAGATGACACGATAGAGGCTTGCACTCTATTCCCTCCTCGCGATAATCTATTTTTTGACTTTAGAGTTGCCTCTGCACATTCATTGAGGCAAATAGGACTCAAAAAGGACAATTTTGCCGAGTGGCAGAATGTTACATCTAACATTGGGAGGACATAATGAATCAAATGATGCTTGCTGGGCACCTAGGGGGAGATCCCGAAGTGCGGTTTACCTCTTCAGGAAAAAAAGTAACGACTTTTCGCGTGGGGAGTAGCGTGCGTAAAGGAGGACAGGACGAAACACTTTGGGTGCGCGTAACCGTCTGGGGAGAAGAATTTGATAACATGATCGCCCATCTGAAAAAGGGAAGTGCTGTCATTGTATTTGGAGAGCTGCAAAAACCTGAAATTTTTACGGATCGAGAAGGGCGTCCCCAAATTTCTATGAATGTTACTGCGCATAAACTCTATTTTAGCCCATTTGGCCGTTCTGCTCGTGTCGGTGCGGAGGAGATTGGCGTAGGAGCTCAAGGTGGCGAGATGGTGGGGGCGGCAAGAGCTCAGGTGTCGCAAGGCCAGGGGGGCGATTCTGATTCCCTAGTCGATGATGAGATTCCGTTTTAGAGGGAACCATGCAAGCAAGTTGGATCCATGAAGGAGGGAAACTTCTGGAAACGGAAGTTCTCGTATTGCCCATGTGGGAGGGGGAAAAGAAATCTTCCTGGTTTGACGATCCCCATGTGCAATTTGCACTGAAGAGTGGTGATTTTTCTGGAAAACGCAATCAAGTGCTCCTCGTGTACCCCACTGAAAAGGGGCAGGGTTTCTGCAAGCGCGTGCTCCTCCTAGGATTAGGACCAAAAGAGAAAGCAGAGTCTGATCTACTGAGAAATAGTTTTGCGATTGCAACGAAGTCTCTCTGTGCTTTTGGATGGGCAAAGGCCACCTTTCTCATTCCACACAAGCTGCCCAAGGAAGATGATGATTGCTTAGCCATGATTGAAGGAGTTTTTTTGGCAAATTATTCCTTTGATGCTTTGAAAAATGAATCTCTGCGTGAGGAAAAAAAGCGATTGTTGGAAAAAGCTGTATTTGTCGGCAGTCAAGCCAGGGGAAAGGAAATGGTTCAACAGACCGCGCTCATTGCAGATAGCGTCTATTTTGCGCGCGATCTCATTAATGGAAATGCAGACGACGTACATGTAAAAACGCTGAGCAAATTAGCGAAAGATTTGCAAAAAGATTCTCAAGCAATTTCCGTGACCATCTTAGAAGGACAAAAACTCGAAGCATTGCACATGGGATTACTCCTTGCTGTAGGCCAAGGGGCTGTTCGTGGTCCTGCACTTGTTCTCATTGAATATCGAGGAGATCCTAGATCTCAAGATGTAACGGCAATTATTGGAAAAGGAGTGACTTACGACACGGGGGGGTTGAATTTAAAACCTACGGGTAGCATGGAGACGATGAAATGCGACATGTCCGGAAGTGCAGCGACGTTGGCTACTTTGCATGCCGTAGCGCGGCTCCAACTTAAGCGCAACGTGATCGGCGTACTCGTCATTGCTGAGAATGCGATAGGACCAAAGAGTTATAAGCCAGGAGATGTTGTAAAAAGCTATTCGGGGAAAACGGTTGAGATTGGCAATACAGATGCTGAGGGAAGGTTAATTCTTGCTGACGCTTTATCCTATGTCCAAGAAAAATACCGGCCCAGTCGCATCATTGACCTTGCAACGCTTACAGGAGGGATTGTCATAGCTCTTGGAGAAGAAGCAACGGGTCTTTTTTCCAATGATGATGCGTTTGCCCAAGCAATTTCCGCAGCAGGGGAGCGCACTGGAGAGCGCGTTTGGAGAATGCCTCTCTATCCGGAGTACAAAGAGTTGTTAAAATCGCAAATCGCTGACATCAAAAACTGTGGACCTCGCAAAGCAAGCTCTGCTACAGCTGCGATCTTTTTACAAGAATTTATTCATCCCGATATGCCTTGGGTGCATCTCGATATTGCAGGAACGGCCTTTCTTGCAGAGCCCAAAGCACATCAAACTTCCAACGCGACAGGCGTCGGCGTTCGTCTGCTCATCGAATATTTATCCCAATGAGATGGAAAGTAACAGATCGAGAAGGTGGAGAAAAACTTCTCGATTTTTTGCGAAAAAAATATCCGGATCGTTCAGGGAAATCAATCAAGCGCGCATTGGATCATCGGAGTTGTTTGCTGAATGGAAAGCTCGAAATGATCGCGACCACGCGGTTAAAAAGTGGAGATTGGGTTGAATGTACGGTGAAAGAGCCGCTTCCCTGTAGAAATGTGCAGCCCCTCTGGGAAGATGAAGATATTCTCGCTGTGGATAAACCATCCGGTATTGCTTGTGAGCCTTGTACTTTTGCACCGCATATCCTCGTCCATCGTTTAGATAAAGAGACATCAGGAGTTCTTCTTTTGGCAAAAAACGAAGCGGCGTTTGAAGCATTGAGTCAGCAGTTTCGCAATCGAAGCATTCACAAAGAATATCTTGCTGTTGTGGAAGGTCATATGCCTCAAGAAAAGGGGGTTATTGAAGTGCCCCTTGGGAAAAAGAGCTATATCCAAGGTCAAACTCTCTATGGCCCTTCTCGCTGGGGAAAATCTGCGACGACGCATTGGAAGTGCTTGCAGAGCACAGGAGGCATTTCTTTGCTTTCTTGCAAGCCTGTTACGGGTCGCACACATCAGCTGCGCGTTCATTTGCAATCCATCGGGCATCCAATTATTGGAGATGCGCTCTATGGAAAGCAGACTTTTGCAAAGTATGAACCGCCCCGATTGCTGCTTCACGCGCGTAGACTGCGCTTTTATTCAAGAACGATCAGCGAAGAATTAGAAATCATTGCCCCGGTTGCAGAAGAATTATCCCTTTTTCTTGCGCAAAAAGGCTTGCACTTCGGCCAAGGAAAGGGCGTTGAAGACATCGCTTTTTTCTAACCATCCTTTGCGTGCGATGTTTATGCCTGCGCGTACATATGCGAGGTCGTACGTATTATGTGCATCGGGATTGATCGAACATTTTAACCCTTTTTCCTTTGCGTGGTGCCAAAGACGCCAATCCATGTCTAGCCGCATCGGATGAGCATTGAGCTCCATGATCGTATCATTGGCAATACAGGCATCGATGATTTTAGGGAGATTCACTGCGTATGCGTCTCTCCTGAGAAGGAGTCTTCCTGTCACATGTCCTAACATAGTGACATAAGGGTTTTCTATCGCTTTGATGATGCGATGGGTCATATTCTTTTCTCCGATATGAAAGGAGCGATGCACAGAAGCGATGACAAAGTCGAGTTTTTTGAGAATGGAGTTAGGAAAGTCAAGCTTTCCTTGCGTCAATATATCACATTCGAGACCTGCGAAGAGAAAGATCGAGGACTTTTTAGAACGATTCCAAGAGCGTATGCGTTCCATTTGCGCTAAGAGTCGTTGTTCATTCATTCCATTCGCTTGAAAACTAGATTGCGAATGATCTGCAATACCCATGTATTCCCAACCAAAAGCATTTGCCGCAGCAACCATCTCTTCAAGAGTATTATGTCCATCTGATTCTGTGGTATGGCAGTGAAAGACCCCCCGCAGATCCTTTTCTTCGATGAGGTGGGGAAGATGGTGTTTTTCTGCAGCTTCAATTTCTCCTGTCGCTTCTCTTAGTTCGGGTGGAATGTAATCGAGTTGCAATACATGAAAGATCTCTTCTTCTGAGCGAAGAAGTTTTTTGCGGATCGACGACTTTTGAAGAGGTTCAAATCCATACTCACTTAAACTCCCACCCATTTGCCGTGCACGTGTTCGCATTTTGATGTTATGTTCTTTTGATCCTGTAAAGTACAACCAAGCAAATGCAAATTGACTTTCTGAAACGATGCGAAAATCGGCTTGCAATCCTTGCTTGAGGCGGATAGAAAGTTTGCTTTCGCCGCTTGCAAGGATTTTGCTCACCCAAGGAGCTTTTGTGCATTGGAGCATGACTTCTGCAGGATGATTTGTTGCGATGAGGAAATCGAGATCCCCGACTGTTTCGAGGCCTCTTCGCAAGCTTCCGGCAATTTCAGCTCGCTGAACGTGAGGGAAGGTGCGGATTGCTTCGAGGATGGGAAGGGCAATCTCCTCGGCATTCCACCAGAGAAGTCGCTTTCCTAAGTTTTTCATACGAGCAATTTCTTGTAAGAGACTCTCTTGGGTCTTTTTGCCAAATCCAGCAAGGCGTGCAATTTTTCCTTGTTTACAGGCATTCAGCAATTCCTTCGTCGTTCGAATTTTTAATTTTTTGTAGAGAATCTGGACTTTTTTCCCCCCAAGGCCAGGGAGTTTAAGGAGTTCGAGTAATGTCGGTGGAATCTCTTTTTTGAGTTTTTCGTAATAGGGGAGTTTCCCTTTGAGAACGAGTGTTTTCACTTTCTCTCCGATGCGTTCGCCAATGCCGGGTACATCGGTTAAGCGCTCCTCGCGAATCAGCGTAGAGAGATCTTCTTCCAGTGCTTCAATCGCCCTTGCTGCATTATGGTAGGCACGAATCTTAAATGGATTTTCCCCTTGCAAGGTCAAGAGCACTCCAATTTCATCGAGAATGGCAGCTACCTCATGTTTGTCCATGCTCGTAGGCTAGCCCATGCAGGTTAGTCTGACAATATTATTGAGTTCGGCTAAAATAATCCCCAAAATCGATGAAGCCTTGGTTACGCAAGAGATCCCCTAGTACAAAGAGGAAGCCTTTCTTTTCTCATTGACCCAAAATGCCTCAAACAACGCAAGCCTAAAAGATGCAAAAGCCCTGGTCAACCATTGGCATTTTCTGATCCACTCATTCTCATTCTACTCATGGTGAAGATCCATTGTAAGCTTCCCTATCGGATGTTGGAAGGGTTTACAAAGAACGTCTTGAGCGAGATGGAACTCCCCACCTATTCCCTGATCTGTAAACGAGCGAGCAAATTACGTCTGATTCTTCCAAAGCTATCTGAGACCAGACCTCATGCGATGATCGTAGATTCCAGTGGAATCAAAGTGCTGGGAGAAGGCGAATGGAAAGTCAAAGTACATGGGAAAGGAAGACTAAGGAAATAGATCAAACTACACCTCGCGTAAAACGCAAGAGATCGTAGCAGAGCTTACCACAGAGTCTAGTGTGGGAGATCCGACAGCTTTCTCCATGCTTTTTCATCAACCCAATCGCCGAGTAAAACAAGTGATTGCAGATGGAGCATACGATGGTGAGGAAACCAGGAAGCTCATCAAACGGCAAGGAGGCAAGGCTTTGATTCCTCCTCCTAAGAACGGTGTTTGTAATGGGATTGATGAGGATCGCGATCGTGCTATCTTGGATATTCGAATATTTGGAAGTGATACGATCGCTAGATCTATTTGGGGAAAATGATCGGGCTATAGTCGTAGGGCTCTCGTAGAGACAGCCTTTTCTCGTTATAAAAAGTTGTTCGGAGAAAAGGCATTCTCGCGAGGGCTTATGAGCGTCAAGTGGTTGAAAATCGATGGAAATCTCTTTTGATGAACAAAATGA
>JAKAAD010000067.1 GCA_021802305.1 bacterium | reverse complement strand
GGTGATTGAGAAAGAGTACCGCGTGTAACCATTGCTCAGTTGCAGGGCAACATTCTTTATGAATAAATTCATCCTTAGTAACAAAAATGCAAGAAAAGAATGCTAGCCCAATGTAGATTTTAAGGGTGAGGGAAGAATAGGGGAAGAAAAGGAGAAATAAGAAGCAGAGCAAAACAGTGAATGTATCTAATGGATGTCCGATGCGCTCCCAGCGCGGCAAGCCGCGCTTTCGATGAAAATGAAATTCATCATATCCAATGAGCACACCTTGAAGAAAGAAGGGGAGGGTGAGAAGCATTACCATTTTTCGAAAAGTCCTCCGGAAATTGTGAGGCCTGGACCGAACGCAATGCTCACTATTTTGGATCCGCGAGAAACAGATGCATCGTTGAGAAGCATCTCCCAAATGTGAGGAAGCGTTGCCGAAGACATGTTTCCAAATTGTTTGAGCGTTCGCACTGAATGTGCGTATTGCCTTTCTTCAAGGCCGAGGGTTTCAGCAATATAGTGCAAGATTTTCGGGCCTCCCGGATGAATAGCAAAATAAGTCTCTTGAATGGGTACATCACAAAGACGTTTTAAATAGCCAGGAAGAGCTCGTTGAATATAGACAGGAACCTCTTTTCCCAATGTCATCGCAAGACCTGTGTCGCCGCATCGCCATGTCATGCTTGAGGTGGAGTTGGGGATGAGCTCCTCGCGCAACTGAAGTACGCGAAAATGGGGTTCATCTATCGCATCTTTTTGCACGCGATATTTGATAAAACCATCTGCAAAGAGTCCTTGTACCACAAGTTGGTCCAGGGCGTGGTTTAACGGGTGCATGTGCAGGCTGCAAAGCTCGGTATGAACAACATCAACAGAAGGGGAGGTATGAGCAAATCCCAAGGCGATGCGAATGGCAGGAAGAGAGGCATAGCAACCCATGTGGTATGCATGCGTAACGGTGGCCTGGGCATTATGATCTGCTACCACTCTTTGTGCCGGACTAGGTGCCACATATCCTGTACACGTTACGTGAATGAGATGAGGAGGTGTCGTTTCGCGATGAGGATAAAATGCATGCAGGACTTCCGCGACTTCGCGATCAAAAAAATGAGATCTTTCTTGAAAGCCTTTTCCTTCCGGTTTTTCTGTAAGGGGATAAATAGGCATTTGGTCCCAATGCTCCTCAAATAGATCAGGGATATGGATCCCACGCCAAGCAATTGCTTGAGAAAGTCCAATTTTTTCCACTTTTTCTTTCATCACATCATACAACTCTGAAAAAGGACGACCTGAATGCTTCGCTTCAGCAACCGCGTGCGCTTTTGCAATCCAATCTAATGTTTTGCACTGCTCAATTTCATATTTAGGCCGTATATGGCGGAAGTGAGAAATGATGCCCATCTATTTTAGCAAAATAAACGCAAGTCCAGTAAAGATAAAGACAAAAGAAAAAAGCCTTCGTATCCACATCATCGACAAGTGCTGTCCAATGCGTACTCCTAACTTTGCTACGAGCATGGATGTAATTCCAATGACTAAAAAAGCATCAAGATCGATGTAGCCTATTCGCATAGGCCATTCGATCTTCCAGGAGGCAATCAGGTAAGCAATGGAACCTATGAAGGAGAGAAATAACGAGGTGGCGGCAGATGTTCCCAAAGATTGACGCGTGGGAATAGTAAGGAGTTGAAAGTAGGGGGCAGCTAATGTCCCGCCTCCTACGCCTAATACATTCGAAAGGCATCCAATCCCTAAACCAATGGGTACTAAGTAAGGAAT
This sequence comes from bacterium, assembly GCA_021802305.1. Taxonomy (GTDB): domain Bacteria; phylum Chlamydiota; class Chlamydiia; order Chlamydiales; family Rhabdochlamydiaceae; genus JAKAAD01. The sequence continues at coordinate 4,022 of JAKAAD010000067.1, read as the reverse complement.
TGCAGGAATGGGAAAAGAGCCTGCGTCATTTCTTTTTTTGAACCAAAAATAAAGAGCTAATGCAAACAAAAATCCTGCAAAGATCCAGGACAAAATGCGATCGGTTAGGTACACAGTTAAAATGGCGCCTCCAATAGAGCCTAGCAAATACCATGGCGCCATTTTAAAGAAGAGTGGCCAACACACTAAGCGCAATTTATGATAGATCCAGGTGGCTGCCAATGAATTAAAAATGATGGAAGCAAGCGACGTTCCAATCGCCATGTGAAGAGCGAGATCATGCTCGTAATAATGATATGCTGCGAAAACAGCATAGAGTGCTGGCACAATGATGACCCCACCCCCAATTCCAAGCATCGCACCCAATATCCCGGCACTAATTCCTATCGCAATGTAAATGAGAAGGAGAATGAAAGGGGGAGAAGACATTTTTCATTCCTTATACCAAACAACGCAAATAAACGCAGAAAAATTTAAATATAATTTAACTTGTTTATACACAAAGAATTATGGATATTTTCTTGACAGATTCTTATATCGAGAGCCTGCAAGGATTAGATGTTACGACGCTTAGGATAAATTGCTTGATTTGATACAAAGAAAAAATATGTTCACTTCGCTCTCCCAAGAGGAATTGCGTAAGATGGATGCTTATTGGCGAGCTGCCAATTATCTTTCTGTCGGACAGATTTATCTCTTAGACAATCCTCTCCTAAAGCGACCGCTCAAGCTAGAAGATGTAAAGCCCAGACTTCTTGGACATTGGGGAACAACGCCAGGGCTCAATTTTCTCTATCTTCACCTCAATAGGATAATAAAAAAGCACGACCTGAACATGATCTTTATCACTGGCCCAGGACATGGAGGACCCGCCTTAATTGCAAATACGTACATGGAAGGCACATATAGCGAAATTTATCCAAATATTTCTCAAGATGAATTGGGAATCAAAAAGCTCTTTACTCAGTTTTCCTTCCCGGGAGGCATTCCGAGCCATGTAGCACCTGAAACACCTGGAGCTATTCATGAAGGAGGAGAATTAGGATATTCTTTAGCGCATGCCTACGGCGCTGTATTTGATAATCCCGATCTCATTGCAGCCTGTGTTGTGGGAGATGGGGAGGCGGAAACAGGAGCGTTGGCGGCAAGTTGGCATTCCAATAAATTTCTTAATCCCATACATGATGGCGTAGTTCTTCCCATCCTTCATTTGAATGGATATAAGATTTCCGAACCAACCGTGCTTGCTCGCATTCCAAAAGAGGAATTGAAGCAGCTCTTCACAGGTTATGGATACAAACCCTATTTTGTAGAAGGAAGTCAGCCAGAGAAAGTGCATCAGGCTCTTGCACACACGCTGGATATTATCATCGAAGAAATCCGGCAATTCCAAAAGGAGATACGAAGCAGTGGATTTCGAAATCGTCCTATTTGGCCCATGATTGTATTTTGCACGCCAAAAGGATGGACTGGTCCAAAAGTAGTAGATGGAAAACCTGTGGAAGGAACATGGCGCGCGCATCAAGTTCCCTTAGCAGAAGTTGCAACAAATCCTGCACACTTACGACTTCTTGAAGAATGGATGAAAAGTTACAAAGCGGAAGAGCTCTTTGATGCCAATGGAAAATTGTTTTCGGAATTAGCTGAACTTGCTCCCAAAGGTCAAAGGAGAATGAGCGCTAACCCGCATGCAAATGGAGGGTTGCTTCTTCGAGATCTAAAGATGCCAAATTTTCGCGATTATGCAGTGAAAGTACAAGAACCTGGCAGGACATACGGAGAAGCGACAAGAGTAGCCGGTGCCTTTCTACGCGATGTAATGAAGAAAAATTGGGATGAGCGCAATTTCCGTGTCTTTGGACCAGATGAAACGGATTCTAATCGCTTATCTGCTCTTTTTGAGATTACCGAAAGAATTTCAACGGCGGAGATTGAACCTTCAGATGAGCACATCTCTCCTGATGGCAGGGTTATGGAAATATTAAGTGAGCATATCTGTGAGGGTTGGCTAGAAGGATATCTTTTGACGGGAAGACATGGGTTTTTTTCTTGTTATGAAGCGTTTATTCACATCATAGACTCCATGTTCAATCAGCATGCAAAATGGTTAAAAGTTTCAAGAACATTATCCTGGAGGCAGCCCATTGCATCGCTGAACTATTTGCTCACGTCACATGTTTGGCGACAAGACCATAACGGATTTAGTCATCAAGATCCAGGTTTTATCGATCACATTATGAATAAAAAGTCAGATATTGTGCGCATCTATCTTCCTCCAGATGCGAACACTTTACTCTCGGTAATAGATCATTGTTTGCGCAGTCGAAATTACGTCAACTTAATCATCGCGGGGAAACAGCCAGAGCCCCAATGGCTAGATATGGAAGAAGCGATCAAACATTGCACAGCAGGACTTGGAATTTGGGAATGGGCAAGCAATGACAAGGGAACCCAACCCGATGTTATTATGGCCTGTGCAGGTGATGTACCTACCATTGAAACCATTGCTGCCGTGGAAATCTTGCGCAACTACTTTCCCCGCTTAAAAATTCGCGTTGTAAATGTTGTGGATTTGATGACATTACAACCCAAAAGCGAACATCCACATGGACTCAGTGATAAAGAATTTGATGAGATCTTCATCAAGAACACTCATGTGATTTTTGCCTTCCACGGATACCCTTCCGCGATTCATCGGTTAACATATCGCAGGACGAATTATCCGTACATGCACGTTCGCGGATATAAGGAAGAAGGAACGACAACGACTCCATTTGACATGGTGGTTTTAAACGATTTGGATCGATTTCATCTTGTAGAAGACGTTATTGATCGCGTACCGCAACTTCATGCGCAAGCAGCTCATGTAAAACAAGAAATGCGCGATAAGCTCATCCAGCATAAAGAATACATACGAAGATATGGCATTGATATGCCAGAAATTCGCAATTGGAAATCACAGCTACGATGAATATTTTCGTCTTGAATCGCGGATCGAGTAGTATCAAGTGCAATCTCTATACATTTCAAACAGCCCCAAGAGAATGCGTTCCTTCCATTTGGGATGCCCATCTAAAGTGGAAGGGGATCTTCGAGGAACCGGTTCTTACGATCAAAGATGCACAAGGGAAAGAATTTACCAAAGTTCTCGTGTGCAAAACAGCGGTGGAAGCCCTTGAATATTTACTCACATCATTACCTCAAACGATAGATGCGATCGTTCATCGCATTGTTCACGGAGGAGACTGGTTTACGCAAAGCGTGTTTATTACAAAGGATGTTAAGGAAAAGATTCGATTGCTTTCAGAGCTTGCTCCTCTTCACAATCTTCCTGAGCTCGAAGGGATCGAGGTATTAGAAAGACGATTTCCAGATATTCCACAAATTGCAACATTTGATACTGCCTTTCATTACACTCTCCCAAAATATGCGCGTATATATCCGATTCCACATGCATGGAGTGAAGAGGGGATTCGACGTTATGGATTTCATGGAATGAGTTTTCAATATTGTTCTCAGCGTGCTGCGGAGCTATTGCGTTGCAATCTGAATGCATTAAAAATGGTGATTTGTCATCTTGGATCGGGAGCTTCCCTTTGCGCGATCAAGGAGGGGAAGAGCATAGATACCACAATGGGATTTACCCCATTAGATGGATTAATGATGGATACCCGTTCGGGCTCCATTGATCCTGGGATTATTTTGTACCTATTGAAAAAGAAAACACCACGAGAAATTTCTGATGCCTTGTATAACTCATCAGGCCTGTTAGGAGTTTCCGAATTTTCGAGCGATATGCACGATATTATTGAAAGAAATGAAGCAAACGATGACCGCGCTAAGCTTGCTTTAGAAGTATATCTGCATCGCCTTACCGCTCTCATTGGTTCCATGTTGGTGGCTCTTGAGGGGATGGACGTACTGGTTTTTACAGCAGGCATTGGAGAAAATGCTCCGCTAATTCGCAAACGCGCATGCGAAGCCTTCTCATTTTTAGATATAGAGATAGATCCGGTACTAAA
>JAKAAD010000066.1 GCA_021802305.1 bacterium | reverse complement strand
AATGAACCTTGAATTTCATACACTTCGACTCCTCGAGGCACTATTTTTTTAGAGATATCATCAGAATCACTTTTCTCAGGAAAATCCACCTGGTTTTCCTGAAAAATTTGCGACAAAGAGATAGCCTTTGAGAGTTGGCTCATCCGCTGCATAAAAAGGAAGCTGGCCAAAATCATTCCAACAGAGATAGCGACTGTTAGATCGACAAATACTGTCAGAAAAAATGCCGTTAAAAGGATAACGCGATCTCCAAAAGGAGCTCTTAGAAGACGGGTGAAATGTCCCACTTCGCTCATGTTCCAAGACACCATCACTAAGATGGCAGCAAGAGCTGCTAGAGGAATTTTGCTTACGATAGGAGCAAGAAAATAGAGAATCAAAAACAAAACTAAGGAATGGATCATTCCAGCCACTGGAGTTTGTGCCCCTGTCTTAATATTAGTCGCCGTTCGAGCGATTGCGCCAGTTGCGGGAATGCCCCCGAAAACTACCGAACCAAAATTGGCAATCCCTTGAGCGATCAATTCACAGTTGGAACGATGCCTGCCACCGATCATTCCATCACCAACGACAGCAGAAAGAAGCGACTCGATACTTCCAAGGAAAGCGATTATGATTCCATCTGTCAAGATTTCTTTAAGTTGCCCAGCAGGAATTAAAAAGCTTGGTAAAGATGGGAGTGGCAAACTTCTTGGAATTTCACCGAAACGCGATTGAATGGTTTCTATCCGCAAGTGGAACAACGTGCAAACAGCTGTAGCAAGAACAATAGCGCTAATCCCCCAAGGAAGCCATGGAACAAAGCGCCGAAGCAATAAGATGACTCCCAAGGTCCCTGCCGCTAGAGACAAGGTCATGGGGTCGAACGTGGAAAAAGCATCGAAATAAGATAACCATTTTGCAATAAAATCAGCAGGTGGTGTCCCCATTTTCAATCCGAAAAAATCTTTGATCTGCGTGGAGAAAATGATCACTGCGATTCCGGAAGTGAAACCGGTAATCAAAGGATGTGGGACATATCTAATCCAAGAGCCAATGCGAAAAATTCCCAAAAGAACAAGGATAAGAGCTGCAATCATCATTGATATCCCAAGACCATTATAACCAGTTCTCTGGATGATCCCGTAGACGATGACGACAAAGGCACCCGTAGGTCCGCCAATCTGGATGCGGCTTCCACCCAATGCAGAGATGAGAAAGCCAGCAATGATTGCAGTGTAAAGGCCACGTTCCGGAATTGCCCCTGAGGCAATAGCAAAAGCCATCGCAAGAGGAAGAGCGATGATCCCTACGGTAACCCCAGCTAACAAATCCTTTTTGAATATCGAAAATCTGTAGCCATTGCGCAGATAAAGATAAGATTTGGGGATGAATTCATGGAATTTAGAAAAGGACATCAGCGTCTCTTGGGTAGGAGTGCAGAGAAATTGCAAAAACAATCATTTGATGTGAACTCCCCAAATTTTGAGGAGATATTCGGGCCTCCACCCAGCAAGTTTTCATTGATGAGGTATCCCTAACTTTTCTGTTGCGCCTGCTTTCATCAGATGGAATGCCATTTTTTCAGCCAACGAAACATTCGTAGCTGCATAATCAGTTTGCATTTTGTAATTATCCTCCTTGAAAGATCCATCCAAATGCCAATGAAGTTTTTTCTCGACTCCCCAGCGGCGTCTGACGATTTCGGCTAAGCGCTTGGCATCAGCTGATCATACCGCATCTCCTTCATCGTTTTGCCTTTATGGGTACAAATTGATTGGATACAGACGAAGGTCTTGCGGTCATCACTGAGCCAATCTAATGAACAACTCCATAAAAACATTCATGCAATTTCTCTAGGTAGGAGTGATTTTAGTATACATCTGCGGAATTTTTTTGTTTAGGTCGTGTCGTCAAGGGAGCCATAGGACCGATGTCGCGAAATAAACAGCGGACGAAAATTTGAGCCAGTTTGTCATCGCGTATGGCTATAGCCCGATACTGCTTCCATGTTGCAAAGAAATTCTCAATGCAATGTCGTGCTTGATAGAGATTCACGTCATAAGCTCGCAGCTTTTCCCGATGATCTTTGGAGGAATCACTGCTGTTTTTTCCTGTAAAAGGGGTTCAATTCTGACCCCAGGGAGCAGGTGTTTGATCTTTTCCCACCGATCATCTCTTACAGAATATCGTCTCATCATAGGGCAAAAGATTGTGTCAGTATCTCTGGTGAAGAGTCAATTTTTTAATGGACGACACGCGTTCATTTGATGATAACCATTGCGACCATAAGCTTTCCAGGAATTCGAAGCCGTTGGGAATGCCATGTTTAGCCGGGCGGGCTGCTCTCATCTACAGGATCACGCGAAATGTAAATCAGGAATGTGAGATAAAATGATAGTAAGTATGTGAGGAGAAAGTGAAAAATCAGTGGGGATGCGGGACAACATATTGTGCTTGATCTTTACGCTAATGGGTGTTGTGTTGGCAGGAAGATGAGAGATGGCGATTTGCATTAAAGATATCGTGTAAGTGCGTCGAAGCAATCTAGAATAAGTTACTTCTGTAAAGATCAAGCGTTCATCTAATAATTCAATAATTGTTTCAGATTCTGTTTTTGTAATTTTCCCTCTCAGTTCTTTTGCGATTTTAATGTCGGGATTTCCAAGCCAATAGATTATTTGTTTGCAGAAAAAATTATTTGAATAGGTAGTGATGAATTGATCAAGCCGAATATTTACAATTCTTTCCTGAGGAAAAGTGAGCGTTGTCTCACCTGTGGTTGTATCAAATTCACAATTCGTAGCAGTGTCTATTCGAAGAAAATTTTCCAAAATGATATTGGCAACACTTTTTGTCAGTGAATTACCTTTATTATCGGGGATGGTGCACAAAAGCTCCTTACCAGGGAATGCATTTTTTAATTGTTCAAGCGGTGTTCCTTCTGTTTTAGGTGCAGAGAAATGCTCTTCATTTTTTAATTGTTCAAACAATGTTTCTTCCGATGTTTCTTCTGGTGCAGAGAAATACTCTTCATTATCGCTATTTGATTCGTCATCGTTATTTAATTTGTCGATTTCGTGTAGTAGCTGGTTTTGTGGTTTCGCATCACTTGAGGCGGGTGGTGGTACATTGGTTGAGTGGATATTCCACGAATCTCTATATCTATGATATATTTGGTACCCAACAAAAAGCATCCCTATAAGCACTGCAACCTTTTTGGTAGTAGGAGTAGAAAACCAATCCCGGGCTTTTTGTAAAACCGGTTGAAGAGAGGTGTGATATAAGGACGAAATAAAATTTATCATGTCGACCATTTTAACAAAATATTCATTTTCAGACCTGAAATTTTTGGATCCCAAAAGCTCTGTACGGGACAAAAATGATTTCATGCAGCGCAAGTCCTTGGTTGTGAATACACAAAACACGACAATAACTGCCTAAATTTTCTAAGGCTCATCTCTCCAAAAATTGCTCTTTGTATCCAATTCCAACCATCTCGAAATAAACTCCTAGCCCTTGTTTGACAGTTAAGACGAGACTTGTGCTAATCAAAACAATTAGATAACGCTGCTTGCAGCTCGCTGATATGGTTAATTACATTTGTCTATTTGATAATCAAGGATATATGATTTCACCTTAACGAGCTCTTGTCATCAAATTATTTTTTGTCCAGTACGGAATCCCAAAAGTTGAGGGCTAGAAATGGATTAGATGGTTTGATATGCTTTTTCAATAGTTTTGCAATGGAAGCGACACAACACGATCTCGTTTTATCAAAAAGACCGCGTCGCCTGAGGCGTAGCGAGGGCATTCGCGATCTCGTTCAGGAAACGCATCTTCGAACTGGTGATTTGATTGTTCCCTTGTTTGTCGTTGAAGGAACAGCGCAAAAGCAGGCTATCCCTAAGTTTCCAGGAATTTTTCGCTTTTCTATCGATGTTTTGCTGAAAGAAGCGGAAAATTTACACAAACAAGGGATTCTCGCGGTTGCCTTGTTTCCCATGATGGATGCATCGCTCAAGGATTCGATAGGAAGTATGGCCCAACGCGAAGATTGCATTCTCAACCGTGCGATTGCTGCACTCAAAAGGAGACTTCCCAATCTTTTGCTCATCTCCGATGTAGCATTAGATCCCTACACTTCTCATGGACACGATGGCATTGTGAATGAAAAAGGAGAGGTGCTTAACGATGAAACTGTCGAATACCTCGTTCAGATGGCGCTTTTACAAGCACGGGCTGGGGCAGATTTTGTTGCACCGAGTGATATGATGGATGGGAGAGTGCGCGCAATGCGCGATGCATTAGATCGAGAGGGCTTCTCCCAGGTAGGAATTCTCTCTTATGCTGCAAAATTTGCCTCCAAGCTCTACGGGCCTTTTCGCGAGGCCGTGCAATCTTCTCTGCAATTTGGCGACAAAAAGGGGTATCAACTCAATCCAGCCAATCGAAGAGAGGCTCTCTTAGAAGCAAGTCTCGACGAAAATGAAGGGGCGGATTTGCTTCTTGTAAAACCAGCTCTTTACTACCTCGATGTTCTTTCTGCGTTGAAAGCACAGTCTCGAGTCCCCGTGGGAGCTTATCACGTAAGCGGTGAATATGCCATGGTGATGGCTGCTCATGAGCAAGGTGTATTAGATGCACCTGCGGTCTTCTGGGAAGCTCTTCTTTCGATCAAAAGAGCAGGTGCAGATTTCATCATCACGTATGCCTATCCTCAAATCGCTCACTATCTTGCAAAGAATTTCACATAACACTATGCTTAGCGAGCGTGAGCTATCTTCCAGACTTTCAAAAAGCAATATTACATCGAGATTATCCTAAGTTTTTGAAGCTGTGGGAAGAATATGTGCAGGGCGATGACGTAGATCCCAAAGAACTCTGTTCTGTTTTCCAGGCTGTAAAACAGGCTGAATTTGCCGAAGCATTTGGACGCCACATAGATAGGATTTTGCCCTTATGGCGCGCGCTTCCCGACTCAGAAGATGCACGAGAGGCATTGCGGTTGATGCTAGATCTTCAAACGACCAATGCACAACAATTTGCAACTTTGGCACTAGACTTTTTAGATAGGTACAAAAATTCTCCTCACTATCAAGAGAAATTGCGCATTGTGGGGCTGCGAGGAAGAGAAAGTTTTCAAGGTGCTATTCGCAATTTTGAGCTTTTGGACCACATGGAAGCGAAGAAATTCGTTTTTCATACCGGGGGGTGGGGCGTTGGAGAAGTTCTGGACTTTTCTTTGCTTCGCGAACAGGTCGGTATTGAGTTTGACTACGTTGCAGGGAAGCGAGAGGTGACGTTTGCTACTGCGTTTCAAACATTGATAGCCATTCCAACAGAACACTTTCTTGCACAGCGCTTTGGCAATCCCGATCTTTTGGAGAAAAAAGCGAAAGAAAACCCTTTAGAAGTCATTCGCATGCTGCTGCGCGATTTAGGACCGAAGACGGCGGCCGAAATCAAAGAAGAACTTTGTGATCTTGTCATCCCTGCAGGGTCTTGGAATCGTTGGTGGCAAAATGTGCGATTGAAAATAAAAAAAGACACACATATCCAAACCCCAGAGGATATACGAGAGCCTTTTCGTCTTTTGCAGGAGAGCGTTAGCCATGAAAAACGTCTCCAACAGGCCCTAGAGAAGAAGCCAGATGCTGAGACGTTAATTCAAATGGTCTATTCTTTTACAAAGGATTTTCCTGAAGCACTTAAGAATGCAGAGTTTCGTCATCAGCTTGCAAGCAAAATCAATGAGGTGCTTTCCTTTAGCGAAATCGGCCAGGCGCAAGCACTGCAACTTCATTTTTTTTTAATCGATCTAAATAGCAAAACAGGCGATGCACAGATT
>JAKAAD010000065.1 GCA_021802305.1 bacterium | reverse complement strand
CGTCTTTTACTTCGGAGATCAACGTAAAGAGCTGTTCAGATAAATTTTCGAGTACTTCTGTCCATATGCTGATGACTTTAGATCGTCTCTCACCATCAGTAATAATTCCGTCTTCATATTGCTTCATGACGACTTCAATGCGCTTTGTTGCATCTTCTACCGCTTTCTGTTTGGTAGGTGGAACGCACACATCGGTGATCCCCATGGAAAGAGCAGATTTTGTTGCTTCTGCAAAACCAAGATTTTTCAAATCGTCTAAGAAACAAACAGTCCTCTCTAGACCTAGCTTACGCGATGTCTCCAAAACGAGATCGCTCATCTTTTTCTTGCGCAGTGGGTAATTTTGGAAACCAAGTTCTTTGGGCACGATAGTATTAAACAGGACGCGACCCGGTGTCGTTTCAATAATTCCCGTGTCTAAACGAAGTCTAATTTTTTCGTGCAATTTGATCCCTCGTCCTAGTTCATCGTTGCGAATGTTTTCCTTGTTGCTTTGCACGCTCTTTGCTGCTTGCATTGCAGTCAGTACTTCTTCTACGCTTCCGAATATTTTGACTTTCTCCCCATGTTTTTCTGGGTCGTAAAGAGGATCGAGCATGAGGTAATAGAGCCCCAATATCATATCTTGTGTGGGTATTGCTGATGGTTTTCCAGAGGAAGGAAGGAAGATATTATCTGGCGCCATCATGAGCAATTTCGCTTCTAATTGCGCTTCTAACGAAAGCGGCACGTGCACGGCCATCTGGTCACCGTCAAAGTCAGCATTAAATGCGGCGCACACAAGTGGATGAATGCGTATCGCCTTTCCTTCAATGAGCACTGGCTCAAATGCCTGAATCCCCAATCTATGCAAGGTTGGTGCGCGGTTGAGAAGAACAGGGTGTCCTTTAATGATCTCATCGAGCACATCCCATACCTCAGAATCAGAATCTGTGGGAGAGGATTTTCTTTCGGACGCTTGTCGTTGAATCATTTTTTTCGCAGAACGTATGGTGTATACATATCCGAGGTCTTTCAATCGCTTGACGATGAACGGCTCGAAGAGCTCAAGCGCCATCTGCTTGGGTAAACCACATTGATGAAATTTCAACTCCGGACCGACGATGATGACAGATCTTCCCGAATAGTCGACGCGTTTTCCCAGTAGGTTTTGGCGGAACCGGCCTTGCTTTCCTTTTAATCCCTCAGAAAGCGATCTTAGAGGACGGTTTCCTGCACCCATTACAGGATGGCCATGGCGGCCATTATCAATAAGGGCATCACAAGCTTCTTGCAACATGCGCTTTTCATTGCGGATGATCACATCGGGCGTTTTCAATTTCAAAATCGCTTTTAAGCGATTATTTCTATTAATAACGCGGCGATAGAGATCGTTCAAATCAGAGGTCGCAAATCTCCCCCCCTCAAGAGGAACCAAAGGTCGTAAATCGGGAGGAATTACAGGTATGACAGAGAGAACCATCCAGTCAGGACGGTTTGGCGATGAGGTAAAACTTTCTACAATTTTCAACCGCTTGGCAAGCTTCATGCGCGCTTGCATCGATTTTGTTTTGCGCAATTTGTCTTTGAGTTCAGTAACAAGAAGTGTTAAATCTTCTTTTTCAAGAAGTTCCCGCACAGCTTCTCCGCCCATTTTTGCAACGAAAGCATCAGAGCCCCATTTTTCTTGTGCTTCGCGATATTCGATGTCATTCAAAAGCTGTTTCTTTTCAAGCGTCGTTTTTCCTGGATCTGTAACAACATATTCTTCATAGTAAATGACCTTTTCTAGATCGCTTCCCGTCATTCCCAATACATTGCCGATGCGCGATGGCATGGCTTTGAAAAACCAGATATGTACGACCGGCACCGCGAGCTCGATATGGGCCATGCGTTCACGGCGTACTTTAGATAGCGTTACTTCAACGCCGCAGCGATCACATACAATGCCCTTGTGTTTAATCTTCTTGTATTTGCCACAAGAACATTCCCAGTCACGAGTGGGCCCAAAGATCTTTTCGCAAAAAAGCCCGCCTTTTTCCGGCTTGAATGTGCGATAATTGATTGTCTCTGGTTTTTTGATTTCTCCACGAGACCATTCATTGCGCATGACGTCGTCAGAGGCAATGAGAATAGATAATTTATCAAAGTATTGTTGCTGATGTTCTTCTGCCATAATTCTCTCTTATTCGTTGACGCTTTTTGCGCGCACATCTAAACAAAGTCCTTGCATCTCTTTCACAAGGACATTAAAGGATTCAGGTGTGCCTGGAGACAAAATATTTTCTCCTTTCACAATAGATTCGTAAATGCGCGTTCTGCCTGCCACATCGTCTGATTTCACAGTAAGGATTTCCTGGAGGCAATTTGCAGCACCATAAGCCTCCAATGCCCACACTTCCATCTCTCCAAAACGCTGTCCTCCCATTTGTGCTTTACCGCCAAGAGGTTGTTGCGTGACAAGCGAGTAAGGACCAATAGAGCGAGCATGAATCTTATCGGCAACTAAGTGACTCAATTTCAACATGTAAATATAACCAACGACGACGGGGTTATCAAAACGCTCTCCAGTTCTACCGTCGTACAGGTAGCTCTTTCCATTCTTTGGCAAATGAACCTCTTCCATCATTTTCCAGATGCGAGATTCAGGAAACCCTTCAAAGACAGGACACTTCACATAGATTCCTGCTTTTTTAGCGGCATATCCTAAATGCGTCTCTAACAGTTGTCCCATATTCATACGGGAAGGTACGCCTAATGGATTTAAAATCATTTCAATTGCTTGACCATTTGCCAAATAAGGCATGTCCTGTTCTGGCACAATCTTAGAAACAACTCCCTTGTTTCCATGGCGACCTGCCATTTTGTCACCCACCTGCAGTTTGCGCTTAGAAGCAATATACACTTTCACTTGACGAATGACGCCAGGCTCTAGTTCCGTATCTCCTTTTCTAGTATGTTCCAGCTCTGTTTTGTATTGCGACTCGATCTCCTGCAATGCCAAATCTTGCTCACGCATGATCTTCTTCAAGGCCTCGTATGCATCGCATGAGCCCATGATTAAATCTTCTGGCTTTTCAGATTCGAGCGTCTCAATCATTTCCTGCGTAACCGTCTCATTTTCTTTAATGAGAACTTCTCCTGTTCTTCGATGGAGAATTGATGCAGGTGCTGGCTCTCCGAGTAGCAGTGCTCCAACTTTTTCATGAAACTCAATGAGGAGACCCGCTTGTTTTTCTTTGTAATCCAAATGGATATCTTTAATGCGTGCAGCTTCTTCCACGAGCTCTTCGTCAGATTTCGAAAGGCGTTCACGGCGACTGAAAACACCTCGATCTCTCACAATGCCTTCAGTACCAGGAGGAGCTGTTAATGAGGCGTCTTTCACATCCGCAGCTTTTTGACCAAAAATCATGCGTAATAGCCGTTCTTCTGGAGCAAGTTCTGTTTCTAACTTAGGCGTAATTTTTCCTACGAGGATGTCGCCAGGTTTTACTTCCGCACCAATGCGGATGATCCCATCTTCACCAAGATTAGCTAATGCTTCTTCAGGAACGTTGGGAATATCGCGCGTAATTTCTTCTTTGCCATGTTTCGTTTCCAGCGCAGTAAGTTCAAATTCTTCAAGATAGAGCGACGTATAATAATCTTCTCGAATCAATCGTTCAGAGACAATGATGGCGTCTTCGTAATTATATCCACACCAAGGCATGAAAGCGACGAGGACATTTTTCCCAAGTGCAATTTCTCCCTCATCTGTCGCTGGACCATCTGCAAGGATGTCTCCAATGCGAACGGTATCTCCTACTTTGCAGAGAGGTGTCTGATTTAAACAGGTCCCCATATTGCTGCGCATAAACTTTTTCAACGTATAGGTCTTTTTTTGTAGAGGATTTGCTTTAGGAGCAACGACGATTTTAAAGCCATCTACATATTCCACCGTGCCGTTTTCTTCAGCTACGATCACAGCGCCGGAATCTCGCGCAGCACGCATTTCAATTCCAGTACCTACAACGGGAGCTTCTGTGCGAAGTAGTGGAACAGCTTGCCTTTGCATGTTGGATCCCATGAGTGCTCGGTTCGCATCATCATGTTCCAAAAAGGGAATGAGCCCAGCTGCTATAGAGACGAGCTGTTTCGGTGAGACGTCCATATGCGTAACGCGGCTTGTTTCAATTTTTAAAGATTCTCCGCCTTTGCGAGCCCAACACAAAGATTCGACAAACATGTTGTGTTCATCTAATAAAGTGGAGGCCTGTGCAATGACGAAATTCTTTTCGAGGTCAGCAGTCATGTATTCGATTTCTTCTGTCACGACTCCATCACGCACGATGCGATAAGGAGTTTCGATGAAACCAAATTCATTAATCTTTGCATAAGAAGAGAGCGAAGTAATCAATCCAATGTTTTGACCTTCAGGGGTCTCAATGGGACAAATACGACCATAATGGCTTTCGTGCACGTCACGCACTTCAAATCCTGCACGCTCTCTATTGAGTCCTCCTGGCCCCAGCGAGGAAAGACGTCTCTTGTGTGTTAACTCAGCAACGGGATTTACTTGATCCATAAACTGAGAAAGTTGCGAACGACCGAAGAAATCTTTCAATACACCTGCTAATCCTTTTGCAGAAATCACTTTTCCTGGAGTCAACGTATCTGTTGTGAAATCGAAGAGATTCATGCGTTCGCGAATAATTTTTTCCATCCGCGCAAGGCCTATGCGGCATTGGTTTTGGACGAGCTCTCCCACGGAACGAACGCGGCGATTTCCTAAGTGGTCAATGTCGTCGATAGATACACCGTCTTCTCCTTTTTTCAGTCGAATGAGGTATTTTAAAACACCTACGACGTCTTCTTTTCTCAAAGTGACAACTTCAAGTTCTTCATCACCGCAAGGAAAATTTAACTTTGCATTGAGTTTGTAACGACCCACGCGACCTAAATTATATCGCTTCGGATCAAAGAAAAGGCGCATCATGGCAGAGCGCGCATTCGACAAGGTGGCAGGCTCTCCGGGACGAATCTTGCGATAAAATTCTTTGAGAGCTGTTTCATAAGAATCGGTGGGATCCTTCGCAAGCATCTTGATGATAGGGCTCGTTTCATCAGCATCTTCAGCAATGCGAATTACATCTATGCCACTATCGAGCATGCGCTTGAGCATTGCAGTCGTAAGTTTTTCCCCTGCTTTTCCAAAGATAGTGCCTGTCTCATCCACAATTTCATCAGAAAGGATTTTTCCCACAAAATTAGGAAAATCCTTATCAGAACGGAGTTTCATTTTTACCGTGTTGAAAAACTCTTCAATGATATCGGCATCGGAAGAATACCCTAAGGTGCGAAGGAAGGTCGTTGCTAAAATTTTTCTACGACGTTTCTTGCGATCGACGTAAATATAGATCAAGTCATTGAGATCAAAGGCGCCTTCCAGCCAACTTCCAGCATAAGGAATGATGCGGAATGAATAGAGCATGGTGCCCTTAGGATGACGTTCGGATTCGAAGGAGATCCCAGGAGAACGATGTAATTGAGAGACAATGACGCGCTCAGCACCATTGATAATAAAAGTGCCATTTTGCGTCATAATGGGGATCGTTCCCATGTAGACTTCTTCTTCTTTGATTCCTGTCTCATCGGTCAAGCGCAATTTTACTTTGAGCGTCACGTTGTAGGTGATACCGCGGCGAATGCATTCTTCAGGTGTATATTTGGGAATGCTCAAAGAGTAGGACAAATATTCTAATATCGTTTTCTCGTCATAAGATTTAATGGGAAATACTTCGTTAAAAACTTCTTGTAATCCTACATTTTCGCGTTCGTGGGGAAGTTTGTCGAATTGCAAGAACTCATTATAGGATTTAATTTGTACTTCA
>JAKAAD010000064.1 GCA_021802305.1 bacterium | reverse complement strand
TTATATACGGGTTTCGTGTTTCACTCGATAAAAGCGAGCATCGCGAGGCGCATTCTTGATTTTTGTTAGGCATTCTATACATAATTGATTTGCTGCATGACTATCTATGTTGAGCCATCGATTTTATCTGGAGATTTTGGCCGTTTAGCCGAAGAAGCAAAACGCATAACAGAAGCAGGTGCAGATGCAATGCACATCGATGTCATGGATGGGCATTTCGTCCCCAATCTTACCTTTGGTCCAAAGGTGGTGAGTGCTATCAACAGGGCAACGGATTTGTTTCTCGATGTACATCTCATGATGTACAATCCATTTGATTATATTGAACAGTTCGTTGCTGCAGGTGCGGATCGCATCATTATTCATTTTGAAGCGACAGAAGATGTAGAGGATACATTAGATTACATTCATAAATGCAATGTTCAGGCTGGTCTTGCTTTTTGTCCGGAGACGACGGAAACCATTGTGCCCAAGTTTTTGCGAGCATGTGATCTCATCCTTCTCATGACAGTGCACCCCGGCTTTGGAGGACAATCTTTTATGTCCGAGGTACTCAAAAAGGTTCGTTTCACACGCGAAGCTTGTGTGAAATTAGGGCTGGATGAGAAAGATAAAAAATTTCTCATTCAAGTCGATGGCGGTATTACTCCTGAGACGTCGAAACTTTGCATAGAATCCGGTGCCAATGTGCTCGTATCCGGAACATATCTCTTTGCACATAAAAATATGAAACAAGCAATCCATGAATTGAGGAGTGCAAAACAGTGAAAAGGGTTGTAGTGATGGGAGGGGGAACAGGAAATTTTTCCGTGCTCAGAGGATTAAAAAACTACCCTGTGGAAATTTGTGCCATTGTTTCGATGGCAGATGATGGAGGAAGTACTGGAATCCTTCGCGATGAGTTAGGTGTGCTTCCGCCGGGAGATGTAAGACAATGCCTTGTTGCGCTGTCAAACTCTTCCAACTTAATGCGCTCTCTCATGAACTATCGCTTTGAAAATGGGGGCTTGGAAGGACACAGTTTTGGCAATCTTTTCCTCTCTGCTCTCGAAAAAGTGACCGGTAGTTTTGAAAAAGCGGTGGAAGAAATGGGAAAAATTCTCTTCATCAATGGGAAAGTCATTCCCGTGACAACGCATGAGGTTCGATTAAAAATGCTCCTCAACAATCGGAAATTATTGGAAGGAGAAAGGGAGATTTATCTTTCTCAAGAAATTGATCAGGGATACAAAAGCATGTATTTAGAACCGATCGCGGAATGTAATCCACACGCCATTCACGAAATTTTGCATGCTGATTTGATCGTGCTTGGACCGGGAGGGTTGCATACGTCGCTCATTCCAAATCTCCTGGTCGAGGGGGTCTGCGATGCGTTGCGAAATGCACCGGCGAAAAAGGTTTTTGTTGCCAATCTCATGAATCGCAAAGGACAGACAACGGGATTTAAAGTGAGCCATTACGTAAAAGAGCTCACCCGCTACATTAGTAAAGATATCTTTGATTTCATTGTAGTGAATACGCAACATCCAGACCCAGAGCTTGTTGCGCTTTACGCAGAAGAAGGGGAGATAGTAAGGAATGATCTCGATGAAGAACGCGTAGTGGTTGCTCCGCTTTTGGGCGATCCAAAAGAGGCAATGAAAAAGGATTTGCTCAAAAGGAATCTCATTCGTCATGATCCCAAAAAGCTTGCGCATGTGCTCATGGAAATCGTAAATCATTTATAATCTCTACTAATGATCGCAAGTCAACACATCAGCCCCGGAATGACCATTGCGTTAGACGGTAAAGTCTATCGCGTCGAAAGTGCCATTAAAGTAACCGTTCCCAAAGGAACTCCTTTCATCAAGGCAAAAATCAAAAATTTGTTAACAGAAGAAACCGTTGAAAAGAGTTTTAAGCTGCAGCAGACATTAGAAGAAGTTTCTCTTGCCGAGCGGCGTTTAGAGTTTTTATACCCCGAGAAACCGGGTTATCTGTTCCTTGATATCGACAATTTTGAACAAGTTCTTATCCCAGCGAATATCTTGAGCGATAAGGTGAACTATCTCAAAGAAGGGATCGAAGTAAAAGCAATGTCTTATGGAGATGCAATTCTCTCCATCGAACTTCCGCAATTTTTAGAGCTTATGGTCGTCAAAATAGAGGAAGCTTCCGGAGCTTCTGCTGCAGGTGCTACCAAGGTTGCTGTTTTAGAGACGGGAGCAAAAGTCCACGTTCCGATGTTTATAGAAACAGGCGACATCATTAAAGTAGATGTCTTTGCTAACGAGTACGTGCAGAGGGTGTAGATCTCCCTCTGAAGGAGTCTCTTATGGATTTGAAACAGATTAAAGAACTCATGGCTGCCATGGGAAGAGCGAGAATCAAAAAACTCTCGTTTAAGGAAAAATCTGGGCAAGAGATCCATCTCGAGATGCATGAAGAAAGAAATACTCACGAGCATGCACCGCCTAGGCCACTTTCTTTCTCTCGAGAAGGAGAATTCCATCCGCCTGTGCCTTCCCCTCTTGTCCCCAAATCCGCACAAGAAAAATCTGAGGAAGAAGGAAAGTACATACTCGCCCCCCTTGTAGGAACATTTTATGCGAGTTCGTCTCCGGAAGATCCTCCCTATGTCAAGCCGGGGGATATCGTGGATGAAAATACGGTTGTAGGAATCATTGAAGCAATGAAAGTAATGAACGAAGTAAAAGCGGGGATGCGTGGAAAGATCGTCGAAATTTTAGTGGAGAATGCACATCCTGTGGAATTTAATTCAAAAATGTTTCGCGTAATCGAAACACAATCGTGATATGCATAAGGTATTGATTGCAAATCGCGGAGAGATCGCTGTACGCATCATTCGCGCTTGCCATGATCTAGGTCTTCGCACTGTAGCTGTCTATTCACAAGCAGATAGCGAAGCGCTCCATGTTTTGCATGCAGACGAAGCTATTTGCGTGGGAGAAGCTCCTGCTGCAAGGTCTTACCTTAAGATAGCAAATATCCTTTCTGCTTGCGAAGTGACACATGCAGATGCACTTCACCCTGGATACGGATTTTTATCTGAAAATGCAGGGTTTGCTTCGATTTGCGAAAGTTGTGGGCTCAATTTCATCGGTCCCTCTGCAGAGACCATTGCATTGTTAGGAGATAAGGCTAAAGCCAAGGAGATTGCGAAAAGTGTACATTGTCCTGTAATTCCTGGCTCTGATGGAGTCGTTTCTGATGTAAAAAAGGGATTTAACCTTGCAAAAGAGATTGGATTTCCTCTACTCATTAAAGCTGTTGCTGGGGGAGGGGGGAAAGGGATTCGCATTGTTCAAGATCCTGAAGAATTTGCGCGCCAATTTGCAACAGCAAGAGCAGAAGCAGAAGCGAGTTTTAATAATCCAGATGTCTATCTCGAGAAAATGATTATAAATCCTCGACATATTGAGATCCAGGTGCTTGCAGATAAGCATGGGAATATTGTCTATTTGGGGGAAAGAGATTGCACCCTGCAGAGAAGACGTCAAAAACTCATAGAAGAGGCTCCGAGCCCTATTTTAACTCCTGCATTGCGAAAAAAAATGGGAGAAGCGGCCGTTGCGATCGCACACGGGGCAAAATATCATTCTGTAGGGACTGTGGAATTTCTTCTCGATGCGAAACAAAATTTTTATTTTATGGAAGTAAACACGCGCATCCAAGTAGAACATACTGTTACAGAAGAACTCACCGGAATTGATCTCGTGCGAGAACAGATTCGCATTGCACGAGGTGAAGCGTTAAAAATTAAACAAAAAGATGTGACTGCGAAGGGCCATGTCATGCAATTTCGCATCAATGCAGAAAATCCTGCTAAAAATTTTGCCCCTTCTCCCGGCCTTCTCGAATATTACATCGCACCTGGAGGGCCCCATGTACGCGTCGATAGCAGCTGCTACTCTGGATATCGCATACCACCTCATTACGATTCCATGATTGCAAAGCTCATCGTCAAAGGGAGAGATCGCAAAGAGGCAATGGCTGTAGGAAAGCGCGCTTTGAAAGAATTTCACATCGGTGGAGTGCACTCAACCATTCCTTTTCATCTCTACATGCTGGAAGATCCTAAAGTAGTACACAATGATTATGCAATTACCTACATCGACCACCTTTTGCAAGAAGGTTGTACATTCGAGCCTGTTGGACGCGAAGAATGAAAGGTATCGTGCTCGCAGGAGGGAAAGGGACGAGACTCCATCCCATTACTTTGGGTGTCTGTAAGCAGCTTCTTCCTGTCTATGATAAGCCCATGATTTATTATCCCCTTGCCGTGCTCATGCAAGCAGGAATTCGGGAAATCCTCGTCATCTCTACACCTGAAGATCTTCCCCGCATTGAGCAACTGTTTGGTTCAGGAGATGAATTCGGACTCTCTTTATCCTATGCAATACAAAAACATCCTAACGGCATCGCAGAAGCATTTCTCATTGGAGAACAATTTATTAAAGGAGAAAGTGTTGCGCTGATCTTGGGAGACAATCTTTTTTACGGCCATGACCTTTCCAAGCTTCTTGCGTCGCAAATGCGGTTTCAAACGGGGGCACAGATTTTTGCTTGTGAAGTAAAAGATCCACAGCGTTATGGGGTTCTCGTCTTTGATGCGCAAGGAAACGTTGTTGGCATAGAAGAAAAACCAAAAGTTCCGCAATCGCGTTATGCGGTAACGGGGCTCTACTTTTATGACAGTACAATCGTTGATATTGCTAAACAGATCAAACCTTCTACACGTGGGGAGTTGGAAATTACGGATATTAATTGCATCTATTTGCAACAGGGTGAGCTACAAGTACATCTCTTCCAACGCGGTTTTGCATGGCTTGACATGGGTACACCTGAATCGCTACATAGCGCCGCTGATTATGTAAAGACGATCCAAGACCGCCAAGGCATGCGCATCGCGTGTTTGGAAGAGATTGCACATCACATGGGATATGTATCTCTGGAGATAGTGCAACGACGTGCCGAGAAGCTTGGAGGAGGAGACTATGCAAATTATTTGCGCTCATTTACCGGTCGATAGCTTTAAACGCCGACGTCGTTTTTTATAGGGCGCATAGGTGCGTTTCCCATAAACGACCTCGTGTAAATCCTCTACGGCCATAAATGCATTGGGATCTTCGTGCAAAATGATTTCCTTGAGTTCTGAAAGGTCCAAGCGTTCTACAATGACAAAGAGAATATCTCGTAGATCTCCGGAAAATCCCCCTTTTCCTTGCAAAATAGTGAGTCCCAGACCCAACTGGTGCACGATAAGCTCTCCAAGTTCTTTTGGTTTTGAGGAAATGATCAACACAGATTTCAATTCATCGAGGCCAGAAATGACAAAATCCATCATTTTAAATGCTACGAGATAAATCATGAGTGAACGAAGGGCTACATGCCAATCCTGGAAAATCCACCCGTAAGCGCCAAAAATAAAGACATTAATGACGAGGATCACTTGTCCAATGGTGATTCCTTTTTTGCGGTTGATGATGATGGCGAGGATTTCTGTTCCGTCCACGCAACCTCCATTTCGAATGATGAGCCCTGCGCCTATCCCTAGCAATGCACCTCCAAAGACAATGACCTCGAGCACATCTCCAAAAAAAGGAGGTACATCTCGCAACACGGCAAGAAATATAGAAAAAGCAATGACAGCAATACTCATGTGCAAAACAAATGTTTTGCGGATCAAAGTAATGGCAAGATAGACGAAAGGCAGGTTGAGAAGTAAGAGCATCCAAGAAAGGAGATAGTCTCCCCACAAACGGGAAATAATCAGAGCAATTCCCACGACACCACCGTCAATGAGGTGATTAGGGATAAGGAAAATGCGGATAGAAAGTGCAGCTAAAAAGGAGCCGAAGAGCAGCCAAAAAAGCCAGGCAGAATGGTGAATCCACTTTTTTTGCTGTTG